>CAYXEY010000851.1:0-2222 GCA_964464105.1 uncultured Planctomycetaceae bacterium | reverse complement strand
GGTCGAAGAAAGTGACACGGGTCAATTCTGAGTTCGCGGCCGTGTCGATAATGGAGATGTTGCCGTCGAACTTGTTCATGGCGAAGAGCCGCGCGCCGTCGGGCGACAGGGCCAGACCGGTTGGGCCTTCACCGACATTGATCTGCCCGACTCGTGCACCTGCGCCGTTGACGATGATGACATTGTTCGAGCCCATGCCCGCGATGTAGGCATTGCCCGTGGCCGGATGCCACACGATGCCGCGCGGATCGCCGATGGACAGATCACGCGTCGCCTGCGGCACGCTTTGCTGTGCGTAGTTGAGGTGCGGATTGAGATCGGTAATCGTCGTGGTCAGCGGCGTGACCGGGTTGAATGTGCCCATGCGAACACGAATGAAGGTCGAACGGACATTCGGCTCAAAGCGCACTTCGTTGGTCGCCTCGGTGCCGATCGCGGTCACCGTGCCGTCGGGCTTCACGCCCACGCTCATCACCGTGGTCATCAGACCGGTCGAATAGGTCAGTGCGAGCGTCGTCGTGTTGATGATGGCCACGTCGTGGTCGTGCAGGTTCCAGGTGACGAAATTGGTCCAATCGCGGGCGTTGCCGTCGAACCACTGACCGGTCGCGGTGCGTCGCACGATCTGTGCGACCGGCGGCGGGACGGTGATCGCAGGGTTGATCGGCGGGCTGAAGATGTTGCCCAGATTGGGCGGGGGATTCTGTCCGCCATACGGGCCTGTCGGGTTGGAGACTTCCTGCTGTCGCACGGCGCCGGTGAGGTTGCCGGATTCGAAGATCGCGACGTACACGCGCGAGCCGTCGGGGCTGATCGCGAGGGAGCGCGGTTCCTCGCCCTCAATGTTGAGCACGGTCGGCGGGGCCAACGGCGTGACGGGATCGTAGACCCGAACCTGGTTGAGCTGCGACACGCTGACGAAGGCCCGCTGCGGTGTGCCGGCGAAGACCACGTCGCAGGGCTCGTCGCCGGTGAAGATCGTGCGTGTCACGCGGAGCGTGGCGAGATCAATGATGCTCACGGTATCCGAGACATGGTTGGCGACCCACGCTTCGGTTTCGCTGCGGGCGCGAACGGAGACGGGGTCAAGTCCGACCGGGATCGATGCGACCGGCGACAGACCGGCGGGTAATACGTCGAAGATTTCCAGGCGGTTGTCGGCGGTGTTGACCGCAAGCAGGCGGCCGCCCGAAGGCGTGAGGTCGATGGGATGGACGTGCGGGGTTTCCCAATGGACGAAGCCGGTTTGGGCGAAGGCGCACGTGGAGAGCAAAGCAATGAGACCGGCGGCGAGGAAGATCGAGTTGAGGCGTCGCATGTGAGGTCTCCAGAGATTATTGGATGGCGCGGGTCGCGCGCGGATTTTTCGTGCCGAAATCAGGATGTCGGTCTACTGACGATGCTCGTTTGGGTTGTGCGTGTAATCGCGGCCGGCTCGATGCGGGCGTAGCAATCGCCCGAGGCAGGTCGGCCATCCATCTGGTTGGATTCCATCTCCCACTGGCAACATTCGCGGACGTTTGGCCCGGTGTCGGAAACGCTCACCACGAAGCGTTTGGCCGGACGAGGGCCGCGCCGCGACAAGGGTGAAAACGCCGGTTGAATCGGGTTATTGCTGAGAAAGGCGCGATTTGAGTGAGTTTAGTTTCTGTTGTTCTTGGGTGATTGGTTCTCCGCATTCAGAGCAGCGTCCGCTCTGGTTACCTGTCAGGTTGTAGCCGCAACGGCCGCAAATGCCGGGCACATGAGCAGGTTTGCGACCCCACCAGCGGCCCAAGGCAAAGCCGAAAGCGCCCGCTGCGAAACACATCAGGAACACAACTCCAAGGATAGCCCATCCCAAGCCCGAATAAGACCTCCCGGTGAAAACGTAACTATGCGGAAAGCGCAGGTACTGCGCTAAACCAAACGCAATGACTACGCTCATCGAGCCAAGTGTCGCAAAGCCAAGCCTCCGCTCCAATCCCCACGGAATACTGAATATCGCGACCAGGATTGGCGGCCACAGCAGGTCGATGGTCTCTAGGCCGTTTCGGTAATAGACGTATGAAAAAATGGAAATGACCGCCCCGACAGTGGCGATTACAGGCAACGCCAGGCCATTGTGCCGACGTGTGGGCCAGTGCATTAACTTGGTCGTCCTTATGGCTGAGCGGCGGCAGCGTTATTCGGCTTGCCGCCCGAATACAGCGGCAGGTATCGGTAGTATACCTCCAGCATCA
>CAYXEY010000850.1:0-2223 GCA_964464105.1 uncultured Planctomycetaceae bacterium | reverse complement strand
CGGAATCAATCCCAGCGGCCCCCAGAAAAGTCCCTGCATGAAACCGGACATGGCCCGGCCGCGGCCCGCGCCGATCAGCCCGCAGAGGACCGGCCACACCAGCCAGAGCAGGAGGATGCTCTTGAGGATTCCACTGCCCGGCCCTTCGCGCAGCGCGGACAACTGCTGCAACTGCTGTTGAAGCTGTTCCATGAGGCCCCCCAAGTGCGGCGGCGAACCGCTATAGACAAGATAACAATACGATTCGATTTGGCGGCAAGCTGCGCGAAGCGTCCGAGTTTGAATCTGCGTCCGCGTTTACCAATCAAGAGCGACGCGTCCCGAGAAGAGCTGTCCTCAGCCCGGTCGATCTCCAATTGTGGCACCAAACAATGGCCGGTTGGCACATGCCAGTGGCCTGTGCCACAAGAGATTCTGATAATTCGAATTCCGCGCGCAGTTTTCGGCGGACGACCAAATAGGCGTGTGATACAGTTCCGCCATGACGTCCGCACCCACGAAACGCGAAATGGCCCGGGCCATGTTGGCCGGCGACGCCTCTTATGACGGCGTGTTCTTCACCGGCGTAAAGACGACTGGCGTCTTCTGCCGGCCCTCGTGCAAGGCCCGCAAGCCTCGGCCTGAGAACGTGGAGTATTTCGCCAAATCGCGCGAGGCCCTGCTGGCCGGTTACCGGGCGTGCAAGCGCTGCCGCCCGATGGAGACCGACGGCACGTCGCCGGCGTGGGTGCGCAAATTGTTCGCCGCGGTGGAAGCGGCGCCGGGTGGTCGGCTGCGCGACGCCGACCTGCGGGGAATGAAGATCGAACCGAGCCGCGCGCGGCGCTATTTCAACGAGCATTACGGCATGACATTCCAAGCCTATCACCGCAGCCGACGTGTCGGCATGGCTCTGGCCTCAATGCGTCAGGGCACCACCGTTCTCGACACGGGTCTCAGTCAGGGATTCTCGTCGGCGTCGGGCTTTCGCTCGGCCTTCGAGCGGACCTTCGGCAAGCCGCCCAAAGCGGGCGCGGAAGTGAAGGCGATGGTGGCCACGGAATTGACCAGCCCCATCGGGCCGCTGCTCTGCGCGGCGTCCGATGAGGGCATCTGCCTGCTGGAGTTTGCCGATCGCCGGGCGCTGGAGACGCAGATCGACGTACTGAAGCGTCGGATGAAGACAACGGTCGTGCCGGGTCGGAATGTGCATATCGACAAACTATCGGCGCAGTTGGATCGCTACTGGCAGGGCAAGCTTGATGCGTTCACGGTGCCGCTGGTGATTCGCGGGACGGAATTCCAGGAGAAGGTCTGGCGCGGACTGCTGGAGATTCCCTTCGGCGAGACGGAGTCATACGAAGGGCTGGCCCGCAAGGTCGGACATGCCGGCGCACAGCGCGCGGTCGGCACGGCCAACGGCAACAATCGCATCGCCATCGTCATCCCATGTCATCGCGTGGTAAACAAGGGCGGCAAGATCGGCGGATATGGCGGCGGGCTTTGGCGGAAGCGTTTTTTGCTCGATCTTGAGCAATCCGCTGCAAAGCGGCGGTAGCGTCCACCCTCTGTGGTGGATGATCAGAAACGGGATGGCGAGGTCGAGAGTCTTCGCGCATTCACGCTGGCAGCAAGCTGCCAGTGGCACCCGGTTCTCTTCGTTTAGTATGCTCAGCGCGAACCGGTACATTCGCTCCGGCGTACATCAACGGGTACAACGTGCGGCCATGTCACATCATGAAGGGGGGGCTCCATCCAGGCTGCTGATCGCCCTCAATTTCCTGTCGGTCTACATCATCTGGGGGTCGACGTATCTCGGGATCAAGTACGCTTCGGAGTCGTTTCGGCTCTTTCCGCTCGGCGCGCTGCGCTTTCTCGTGGCAGGCTCATCGCTCTACTTCTGGGGACGCCTCATGCAGAAGGCTGCCCGGCCCACGCTGCAGCATTGGCGCAGCGCAGCGCTCATCGGCACGCCCATGCTATTCCTCTGCAACGGCGCGGTTATCTGGGCGATATCGCGCGTCGAAAATGGTCTCGTGCCGCTGGCGCCCAAGATGACCTCGGGAGTCGCGGCCGTGGTCGTTTCAATTGTGCCGCTGGCAGTGGTGCTGCTGGAGTGGATCAGGCCCGGTGGCAATCGTCCGCCGCTGGGGCAACTCCTGGGTGTGTGGATTGGCGTGGCGGGAATGCTCCTGCTCAAGCTGGGCAGCAACGGTCAAGAAGATCTGCGCATCGACACCGTCA
>CAYXEY010000849.1:0-2224 GCA_964464105.1 uncultured Planctomycetaceae bacterium | reverse complement strand
ACCGCGCCAATTCTGGTAATCGAGACGTCGAAGGTGCCACCAGCGGTGGTGTCGTTCAATTCTCCGTTTTTCAAAACTGGAGTCCGGCAGGAGAGGGTAACATCACCATCGATCCTCAATTCGTCGATGCAGGGATTTGGGACAATCATGGCACACCATCCAATTTCAACGATGACACGTTCACAGTAGGCGACTTCCGCCTCGCGACAGGTTCGCCTTGCATCAACGCGGCCGACCCGGCATTCCACCCCGCCCTCGGCGAGACCGACCTCGATGGCGCGCCCCGCGTGATTGGCTGCCGCTCGGACATGGGGGCGTTCGAAAGCGAGGGCGTGATACCCTATCCAGGAGATCTCAACGGCGATTTGTCAACCACGGTCGCCGACATCCCGCTATTTATTGACGCCGTTCTAAATTCCGATGCGAGCAGCTGTGCAGCGGATTGCAACAGCGATGGCGCGGTCAACGGACTGGATATTCAGTACTTCGTGCTGATCGTTCAATAAATGGAGCGCCGCCGGACGGACTGCCGCGCCAGCATGACGGCTCGCGAATCCGACAGGAAAGCAAAAGGGCGGGTCGATTGACCCGCCCTTTTGTGAATTCGCAAATCAAAAGAACCGGCTTAACCCTTTGTCCGCTGTTCGGCGGTCAGCAGGGCATCCAGACGGCCTTTGAGTTCCTTGAAGATGTTGTCCAGGGCGGCGGTCAATTCGGGCGATTTCTTGCCCGATGCGGCATTGCCGGCTCGGGCCGCGTCTTCCTGCTCGAGCTTCGATCCGCGAGCCAGGCTGTCTTTCAGAACCGACTGAGCCGACGCGATCTGGGCTGCATCCAGTTTGTAGCGGGCGGAGAAGCTGTTGGTGTACTCCTCCCACGGATGAACGGTCTTTGAGGTCTTGAGAATCGCTTCGACCTTGGCGGCGTCAGCAGCGGGGGGCGGGTTGGTCGCATTGTCGCTGCCGCGCAGCGTGTCTCGCTGCCGTCGTCGGTCGCCACGATCACCCCGATCTCCCCGACCACGGCGTGACTCGCGGTCGCGATCCCGATTTTGCTCCCGATCCCGGTTCTGCCATTGCGCCCGGCGCTCTTCCATGCGGGCCTTGCCCTTGGCCACCTTGTCCGGCGGAATCACTTTTTCCACCCGGGCGATCGAGGCCTGCCAGTCATAGGGGTATTTCTCATCCAGGTTTCGCAGCTTCTCCTGGAGCTGTCGAAACTCAGGATTGTCGCGCATGCCGCGCCAATCGGGCTGCTGGCCGTCGCCGGCCTGGCCACCCTCGCGCGGACGATTCCAGAACTCAAACATCTGCTCGCGCAATTTATCGTACTCTTCGGCATCGGCGCCCATGGCCGCGCGCCGTTCGGCCTGCATGGTCTCCATCTCGCGGCGAACGGTCGCCTTCTCCGTCTCGTCCAGCTCGTAGTTGCGGGCGGTCATCTCGACCATGCCCTCCAGGCGGAGGTTGGCCCGCTCGGCCGGAGTGGCGTTGCGATAGCGCTCCATGCGCTCGCGCCACTGCTGCCGCTCCTCTTCGGTGCCGCCGCCAAAGCGGCCACCCGGGCCACCGGGTCCGCGCGGCCCGCCAGGCCCGCGCATGCCGCGCCGGCCCTCGCGGCTTTCCCGATTCTCGCCATCCTGCGGCGGATTCTGGGCCACGACATAAGGCATGATCATAAAGACAAACGTAACGATGAAAGCGTTCATGAATGCGACCTCTGGACCAGCAGTTGAAATCGCCGAACGGCGAGATTGAATCAGCCCGATCGAGCGACAGCGCCTTTGCCGCACAAAATCGACCAGTTGTGATGTTAATCGTCTGAACTGTTCGATTCAAACCAACCAGTCAAACGCTGACTTCGCCTCCCCACCTTGATCGCAAGGGTAAAACGCCGTTCTCATGCAATTATTGCAGCAATTGAGCTATTGTGGATATTTATTATCGCTTATGCGGCGGCAGGCGGGTTGGCGTCGTTGCGATCGCCTTGGCCCGCAGCAATTCGATCAATTCCCGCATGTCCGCCGGCGGCGGAGCCTCCAGCACCAGCGGCGTGCCCAGGATCGGATGCGTGACCTCCAATCGAAATGCATGCAGCATCTGCCGCTTGAAATGCAGGTCGGCCGAGTCCTCCATGTTGCCGGTGATCTGCCGAAGGGAGACATGCCGCCCGCCGTAGAAGGGGTCGCCCACGATGGGGTGCTTGATGTGCGACATGTGTATGC
>CAYXEY010000848.1:1295-2225 GCA_964464105.1 uncultured Planctomycetaceae bacterium | reverse complement strand
GGCCCCGGTCGCATCATTACTGTCAACAATATTGCTAATGTTCCTGCCAGAAACCACCACTGAAATCGACTCCGACTCACCGCATGTTGAAACACCGTCCAGCGGAAATTGTGGTTGTCGAGCTTCAGCAATTCTGGAATGATCCATTCGCGAAAGGGAATCATGGCTTCCCCGTCCTTTCGCGTGCAATTTTGGCCCCGCATTCGGGGCAAACACCGCTGGTGTTGCCGGTCAGGTTGTAGCGGCAGTCGGCGCAATGTCCGGGGATGATGCGGCGCTGGTCGATACGAAAGAGCAGCAGTGTTACGACAAACGCGACGAACAGACTATGCAACAGCGGCACGCGGACGTGTCGAAAAGTCTGGGTGGTCCACCAATTCGGCTTGATGAGACCAATCATCGGTTCTCGAAGGCCGATCTCATTCCAGTGTCGAGCGCGAACATGCAAGCCGGGCGGAGGCACGACGCTCGTGCCCAACATGATGTCCAACGCCCCATGCTCCAATTCAAGGAACACGCTTTGGCCAATCGGGAGGAAACACCCGTAGCGCTCGCTGACCGCCCAGGCGCCGACGATCAAAGCGCAAATCGATACGCCCATCCACTTGGCGATGCGGCGAATGCGGAAGGGACGGACCATGTCTACATTCTACGCAATCCGTTAGAAAAGAGGGTGGCATGGCCGCGGCCTTTGGGCGGCCATGTTTGTGCCGCGCGCATGTATATCCGCACCTGGCCTAACGCACGCCGACCCAAAGGCTGTCGGCATGGCACCCTCCCCATGGCTCACGGCCCACGGCTTAAGGCGCATGGCTATTTGTCCAGCGCCAGCCCCCGCTCGCGGAGCTGCTTGTCTTGAAATCGCGCCAGCGTCAGTTGCACGAGAATCGACCCGATGAACGCCAATAGCATGTCCCAATGGGCGTCCCA
>CAYXEY010000848.1:0-1285 GCA_964464105.1 uncultured Planctomycetaceae bacterium | reverse complement strand
CCACTCGTCGCCTTGCGTCGCGAGATAGGCCTGCGAGCCGTCGCCGACCGTGACCGCGACGAACCATTCGACGAACTCGAAGCAGGTCGCGATGGCCAGCGACGAGGCCGACACCAGCAGGAAGAGCCAGATGCCCCGGCGCACGCCGCTTCGCCGCACGACCATCTCGCGGATGAGCAGCGCGCTGAACACGCCCTGCATGAAGTGCCCTGCCCGGTCGTAATGGTTGCGGCTGGTGCCGAAGTACTCCTTGGCCCAGATGCCGAAGGGCACGCGTTCGAAAGTGAAATGGCCGCCGATGGCGATCAGAATGGCGGCGATAAAAACGACATTGTACGACATGCGGGTGAAGCGGTAGTTCTTGTAGGTGACGACGAGGGCGAGGACCCCGGTGATGACCGGCGTGATCTCCATGAACCAGACCTTGCGGTCGTGCGGAAAGGCGCCGGACCAGATGACGGTGAAGAGGGTGAGGACGAGCAGGATGAGGTTATGGCGGTGATCGTGCTGGCTGAGGGTTTCGCGGAGTTTACTCATCGGCGAATGATAGCGCGCGATTCGAATTTCGCACATGATACCGAATGAAGAATTGAGAATGCAGGATGTAGAAAGAAGACAAAAAGAAAGAACCTTGCCGGCGCTCCGGGCTGATCCATTTCTACATTTTCAATTCTACATTCTTCATTATCAGTGCATGCGCACATTGTCCCAATTCCAGTCCGCCATGGCGCGGAGCCTGGGCACATGGGTGAGATCGAAGTGCAGCGGCGTCACCGTCACGTAGCCCTCGCGGAGGAGCTTCAGATCGGTGTCGGCGTCACGGGAGGCGTCGCCGAAGTTGCCGGTCAGCCAGTAGTAGTCGCGTCCGTTGGGGTCGGCGCGTTTTTCGAACTTTTCGTCGAGGCCGAGGGTGGATTGTGGTCCGACACGCACGCCGCGCGGCCAGCCGGGCTTCTGAGCTGGAATGTTTACGTTGTATAAATTGCCGGGCGACAGTCCGTTGGCCACGATCTGATCGATGACCCTTCGGGCGACGGCCGCGGCCCGCGCGAAGTCCAATTCGCCCGAGTATTCCAGCGAAACCGCGATGGCCGGACAGCCCAGCATCGCGCCCTCGGCGGCCGCTGCGACGGTTCCCGAATAGAGCACGTGAATACCGACGTTGGCGCCGGCATTGATACCCGAGACGACGAGGTCGGGCTTTTTGGGCATGAGGGCGTGGACCGCCAGCTTGACGCAGTCGGCCGGCGAGCCTTCAACGCTGGTGCCGTAAAAGCGGCCGCCG
>CAYXEY010000847.1:0-2232 GCA_964464105.1 uncultured Planctomycetaceae bacterium | reverse complement strand
GCCAGTTGGGGATTTCTGGACTTCGTGCACGCCCGCCTGGCAGAAGACCCGGCGCTCGCGACCTTCATGGATGGCCGAACCAGCGCGCTGCATGAGGCTGCTCGCGCGGGACATGCGAAGATTGTGCAACTGCTTTTGAACTCAGGCGCCCCAGCGGCATTACTCGATGGAGACGGGGTGACGGCGCTGCAGCTTGCCGCGGCCGGCCATCACACCAGCGTCGAGGAAATCCTGAAATCGCCCTGACGCCGATTTTGCGATACGCGCGTCACGGCCCGGTGAACAGGTGGGTCATGACAGCAATGTCACGAGCGTCGGCCACGCCGTCGCGATTGACGTCCGATGCAATTCGGCGGAATGCGTTCAAGTCGACGTCGACCAGCACATCGACGAACGCGGGTACGTCCGCCGCGTCACGCACGCCGTCGCGATTGATGTCGCCCAATACGGGCAGGATTGACAACTGTCGAATGTCGACCACGCTGGTGCCGGCTGCGGCGAAGAGATTGGTGCGCTCGGTGGCGTTGTCGAACAGTCCATTGTTGTCGGCGTCGTGCAGTCGAATCACGCGCTTGGTGCTGTTGTCGGTGATGAGCACATCGCCGTTGTAAAGGCAGACGACATCGATGTTGGTGAATCCGGCCTCATTGGTGGACCAGACCAGCACTGCTTCGCCGGCATCCTGGGCGTCGCGGTCGTCGTTCACATCGGTCAGTCGGTACAACTGATCAACGGCGCCGGTGGCCGTCTGAAGGTAGTACATTGATCGTGGGTGAGCGCGATCGGGTTCAAGCCCGAAACCGGCGCTGGGCACCACGCCTGATGCGTTGGCCGAACTGAAATAGACCGTTGCCTCACCCGCGTCGTCGGCCCGGCCATTGGCATCGAGGTCTTCGAAACGCCAGACGCCATGAAGATTGGCGGACGAGTTGCGCAGATAGAGCACGTCATTTTCGTCGAAGAAGATCTCCTGCGGGCTGAATGACCCGTTGCCCGGCCCGAAGAACGGCTCGCCGACATACTCGGTGATTTCGTTCTCGTCCTGTGCATCGCCGTCGCCATTCAGGTCGAGCAGCCGGAATACACGGTCGTTGCCGAAGCCATTGCCTGCGTTCACGATGTACATGCGGTTGAGCGAATCAAACGCAGCGCCCGTCGGAAATGCGAATGAGAAAAGCGACAGATTAGTCGCATCGGCGAACACAATGCTCTCGCCGGCGTCCTGTACATCTCCGTCGTCATTGAAGTCTATCAAGCGATAGACGTTTCGATTGATCTGGTCCCCCATGGCGACGATGGCGTTCACGCTGACGTCCAGGCAAGTCGGGTTCATGGGCCCGATGGTCCCGGCGACATTCGTCGAGTTGAACCAGAGATTAATCTCGCCGGGGTCGTTGAGGCTCGAATTGCTGTCGATATCAACGCCGCGATGCATGGAATCAGTGTCGCGATCATTGAGGATGAAACGCGATTGTCCATTCGCAGCGCCTGTGAGAATGAAAACGATTGAGAGAGCAAGAGCCAAGTTGCGATGCATGCCGCACCCCCTTCCAATTAGACAATCCCTCCGGCTTCAGGAGCATCTTAACTCGGGCGCTTTCCGATCGGAAACGATTGGGGCATGGCGTTGCTACAGACTGGCCAGCAGCTCTTCCATTTCCCCGCGGGCGTGCATGTCGCCGCTTTCGGTGGCGGCCGAGATGCCCCGATTCAATTCCGACCGGGCCCGCTCTATTTCGCCCATGGAGAGCAGTGTGCGGCCCTTTTGGAAGTAGGCCGCGATGTAATGCGGATCGAGTTGCTGCACCCGGTCGAACTGGGCGAGCGACTCTTCGAACCGTCCGCCCTTGGCCAGTTCCATGGCAAGGCCAAAATTGAGGAAGGCGTCGGTTGGGTCGGTCTTGAGCAGCGCCTGTAGTTTTTCGAGTCGACTCATATGAAGTAGTCTGGTGTTCGGGTCCGGGTTCTCTCTACGTGTGTAGTTTACAGCATCGCCCGAGTTCGAGAGCGGCGGTTGCGGCGAATTGAGCGTGATCTGGGGGGGAAGGAGAATTACAGCAGCTATTGTCCTTGCTGGCCTTCGGTGATGGCCGCGGCGCGGGTAAGCCTGGCAAGTTTGAAAAGCTGCTCATCAGAGAGATGGTGAATCTCGCCCTGAGTGCCGGCGAGAAGGGCCGAGAGATCCTGATCGCGGGCGCTGCCGAGGGCGACTATATGCGTGTGAGCACCGGA
>CAYXEY010000846.1:0-2240 GCA_964464105.1 uncultured Planctomycetaceae bacterium | reverse complement strand
CGCGCCCGGCCGGCCATGTCGATCATCACGAAATCGCCCGGCTCGAGCATGCCAATGCAGGTGCCCGACGGCGAAATGAGCACACGATCACCGCCGAGCCGCACCGAGAGATTGCCATCGGTCCCGCCGACCAGTCCGCGGGCGTGGACCCGTCGGCCCACTTCGCACATCTCCCGCCGCAGTTGCCAGTCGGACATAAAGAGCCTTTAGCCTTTAGCCATTAGCCGTTAGACATTAGAAACAGGCGTTATAACCCCTATAGGGTGCTAACGGCTAAAGGCCAATGGCTCATGGCTGTCGTCAATACCTGAAGTGCTTGATCTTCTCGCCCTGCTGACCAATCTGGGTCATCGCCTCGATGCCGATCTGCAGGTGCATGTCTGACCATTGCTTGGTCACATAGGCATCGCTCTCCTCGGTCTTGACGCCGTCGGGCGTGATCGGGACGTCGGAGACGAGGAGCAGCGCCCCGCGGGCGATTTCGTTGCGATGACCAACAATAAACAGCGTCGCGGTCTCCATGTCGATGGCAATGGCGGTCATGGCCTGCAATCGAGCCTGGAACTCCGAATCATGCTCCCACACGCGGCGATTGGTCGTATAGACCACGCCGGTTCGGTAATCGAGTCCGCGCTGAATCATGATTTCCGAGACGAACTTGTGCAATTTGAACGAGGGCAGGGCCGGCACCTCGGGCGGAAAGTAATCGTTCGAGGTTCCCTCGCCGCGAATCGCCGCGATGGGCAGAATGAAGTGCCCGATTTCGCTGGTGGTCTTCAGCCCACCGCACTTGCCGAGGAACAGGCAGCCGCGCGGCCTTCGCGCCGCAAGCAGGTCCATGATGATCGCCGCATTCGGCGAGCCAATGCCGAACTTGACGATGCTCAGCCCGTCGGCATTGGTCGCGGCCTGCATGGGCCGGTCTTCACCAAAGATCTCGCAATTGAACTGCGCTGCGAACTTGGTGAGGTAATTGGTGAAATTGGTAAGCAGAATGTAATCGCCGAAGGAGTCGATTGGCATGCCGGTGTATCGCGGCAGCCAGCTTTTCGCGAGATCGAGCTTGGTCGGCACCCACGGCTCCCATTTAGGAGAGGTCTGCGGAGGTCATGGTCCGCGCCTCTCGGTGATTGCATCCGGATTGTAACAGGCTGCCCTTTTTCCGGGAAACGTCCGCAATTGCGGCCATTCACTCAATAGGCGCAGGGTGCCACGCCCACGGCCGTTGCGCGGGCATGCAGGCGTTGAGAGGCTCGAAGATTTGGGAACTCCCATCGCCGGCGCGCGTCCAACCCAATACCCGCCGTTGCCGGCGTCCTCGTTTCAAAACGACCTGGAGGTTCAATCATGTTCCGCCCCGCGATTCGCTCCACCATCCTCGCTCTCGCCCTCGCTGCGTTCACGCCGATCGTCGCCAACGCCCAGGGCATTCTGATCATCTGCCCTGAGGGTCGCATTACGCCTCTGCCGCGCGTGATCTACCGCCCACCGCCGACGCCCCCGCCGGTGCCGCCGGCAACATATCGGATTAAGTCGCTTGACGTACGGGCCAATGTCAACGATCAGATCGCCCGCGTACAGATTGCCCAGACCTACCTCAACACTGGTTCGCAGCCGCTCGAAGCCCGATTCATGTTCCCGCTTCCGCCCGATGCCGCAATCGACCAACTCACGCTGATGGTTGACGGCAAGGAGCTGAGTGGAAAGCTGCTGAAGGCTGCCGACGCGCGGCAGATCTATGAAGACATCGTCCGACGCAGCCAGGATCCGGCGCTCTTGGAATGGGTCAGTTGGGGTCTCTTCCAGACCAACGTGTTTCCCATTCCGCCGGGTGCGGAACGGACCGTGCAGATTCGCTATTCGCAGGTCTGCAAGAAGGACCACGGCCTGATCGAGTGCGGCTTCCCGTTGGGCGCTGCGAAATACACCAGCGAGCCACCCGAATCGATCAACATTCAATTCGCCATCGATGCCCCCGCCCCCATTCGCAGCATTTACAGCCCCACGCACACCCTGAACATCGAGCGCACCGGCGATCGCACTGCCATCGCCAAGTACTCCGCCTCCCGCGAGCTGCCCACCGGCGACCTGCGTCTCTTCTACGACACCAGCGATTCGCCGGTCGGGGCCAGCCTGATCTCGTATCGCCCCACCAGCGGTGAAGATGGTTACTTCCTGCTGCTGGCCACGCCGGAAGTGAAGGCGGATAAGCGCGACAAGGTCGTGAAATCGATCGAGCT
>CAYXEY010000845.1:0-2243 GCA_964464105.1 uncultured Planctomycetaceae bacterium | reverse complement strand
TTCATTCCAGCACTGGTTGAGCTTTATCAGCAGGGAAGATTTCCATTTGACAAGCTGGTGAAATTCTACTCTCTCGATCAAATCAATCAGGCTGCTGAAGATAGCGAGAAGGGCATCACGATTAAACCGATCATCCGGCTGCAGTACAAATTTGTGTACTTCACTTTGTAGTGGATTTTCCACGAAAACACACATGAGGAATGCCTTATGGAAAAGAAATCAGCATCCCAATCGCCCGACCAGCGGTTTGACGTCCATTACACGAATCGACATGAACTTGGATGGCATTCCGGATCTGGTGTTTGGTGTTCCGTTCATCTCGTCTTGCTATGACTATCACGATGATGATCCGGCGGACGGCGGTTGCGATCTGCCTTATGGCGACGGTCTGCCCAACGGTGACTTCTGCGACAACACCGGTGGTACGCCCGGCAATTTCCATCCGAACGACGACATTTACTCCCCGCGATGGGACAATGAAGACATCGACCAGGGCATGGTCATCGTCGTGGACGGCGACAACGACCTGGCCAACACCTTCCGCCTCTTCGTGGACGCGGCCATGGCTGGTCAATTTGATCCGGCCGGCCCGATCGATGACGAGGGCATCAACATCGGCGGCGTTGTGCCGAACGGCATGCGCTTCCGCGGCGGCTGGCTTGACCCGGCCACGAATGTGCCCATTGTGCCGGACAATCTATTCGGCCGCACAGTCTCAGCGCTGCCCAGCTTCGATAACGACGGTCTCGAAGAGTTGATGATCTCGATCCCTGGTTTCCAGAACAATCGCGGTGCGATTCAGGTCTGGCTGAGTTCGAACTATATCGACGGACCGTTCTACGGGAATGCGGTGAAGTCCATGCCGTCCTACGGCGGCGGTGGATGTACACCCGGACAGCCTACCATCTGTATCCGCAATTTCGTTGGAACGCCCCAGCTCGTGCAGATTCTCGGCGCCGCAGGGGGTGACGAATTTGGCTTCGCCTCGGCAGGCGGTCATTTCAATCAGGATGGAACGACGGATATCCTCTGCGGTGCCCCGGGCGCAGATACTCAGGCGATCATTAATGGCGCGCCCTCTGGTCCGGTGCTGACCGACAACGGCATTTTCTACATCTTGTTCACTCCTTCGGGCGGGTTCGGCGAAACGGCCCTGGCGACGGACAATCCGCCGCGCGTCGAAATTCGCGGACCGCACAGCGGCGATCGCTTCGGCGAAATCCAGGCGGAAGTCGCGGACATCAATGGCGACGGTCTGTCAGACGTTGCGTTCGCCTCGCCGGCCATGGATGATGACATTCGTGGCAATGCGGATGCCGGCTTTGTCGGCGTCATCTTCGGCTTCCGGCCGCTGACCGGTGAGAACGGCTTCTCGCCTGACCAGGTCGGCACGCCGCAATTGCCGGGCGTTCGCTTCTTCGGAGCGACGGTGGGCGCACGGGCGGGAACGTCGATTGCCTCTGCCGGCGAACTGCAGGTTGTGACCCTGATCAACGGCGTGAACTCGCTGCCGCGTGACTTTAACAACGACGGCTATGGCGACATCCTGATCTCGTCACCCGGCGAAATTCGCAATGTGAACGTGGGCGATACCAACGGTGACGGCATCGACGAGATTCAGCCGCGCACCGGCGTGGCTTATCTGGTCTTCGGCGGCACGCATCTCACCAACAAGTCCTTCAGCCTGTCGCAAGTCGGCAGTCCGGATCTACCCGGCATTGTGTTCATCAGCCGATTTGTGACCGGTTCGCAGGATGAAGCTCCGCTCGATACCGTTGGAGGTCTCGGCGATGTCGATGGCGATGGCTTTGTGGACGTGATTCTAGGTTGCCCGAAGGCGGACTTTGTAGATCCGCTGTCGCCCAACCAGCGCCGGAACGACGCCGGCGAAGTCTATATCGTTTACGGTAACAATTTCGGATCCAATCGACTGCCGTAGGAAGTCGCCCAGCGTCCTTGGTGCGGCGGTATTCGATTGGTGTACCCAGGCATAGAGGTGGTTCATGACAGGTTCTCCACGCACACGACCCTGGCGGGTGGTTCGATCGATGAGCGTCTTTGCGGCGACCTGTATCGCCCTGACGCTGATGACCGGCGGCTGCCCTCCCAACACCAATCCGCCAGGCGGCGGAGGCGGCGATCCGACCGGCCCGTTGCCGATTCCGGGCGGTCCTCAGGATGGCACCGGTTCGCAGAACACGGCGCCTGGGCTGACCTTCCAGTGGCCGACTCAGAACCTGACC
>CAYXEY010000844.1:0-2245 GCA_964464105.1 uncultured Planctomycetaceae bacterium | reverse complement strand
GAGACCGCGCCAATGCAGACAATGATCACCAGGGCAATCATGACCGCGTACTCGGTCGCGGTTGCACCCTCGTCGTCACGCCAAAATGCCTTGAGTCTTTCCACCATCACTAACATGCGACACCTCCGCCTCGGAAGGATCTTTCGCCCCCCTGGAACAACTCAAGACTAAGAAACATCCGGCGACCCTGCCAACGAAACCGCGTTTTTTTCGCGGATTGTCTGGGCCGCCACATCCGTTACGATCTGCCGGGGCTTTTCGCGGACCGCACTTACAAGGGGAAGTCCGCATTTACAGCGGGAATGAACATGGACCATTTTCATTATCGTGACGGTTGTCTGTATTGCGAGTCGGTCCCTATTCGCCGCATCGCCGAGTCGGTCGGCACGCCCGCATACATCTATTCAACCGCCACCCTGCGCCGGCATTATCAGAACATGGCCGAGGCGTTCGCGCCACTCAATCCCGTTCTGTGTTATTCGATCAAGAGCTGCCCCAACCTGACTATCTGCAGATTGCTGCGCGAATGCGGCTCGGGCTTCGACGTGGTCAGCGGCGGCGAGCTGTATCGCGCCATGGCCGCCGGAGCCGATCCCTCGCGCGTCGTCTTCGCGGGCGTCGGCAAGACCGATGATGAGATCCTGGCGGGCATCGATGCGAAGATCGGCTTGTTCAACATCGAGTCCGAACCGGAGCTGGAGAACCTGATCACGCTTGCAAAGAAGCGCGGCACCACGGTTCGCGCGGCCCTGCGAATCAACCCCGACGTCGACCCACATACGCATCGCTATACGACCACCGGCGTGAAGGAGACCAAATTCGGCGTGGACATCGCCCGGGCGCGCCGCGTGTTTGAGCGATTCGGCCGTCAGGATTCAGTGCGATTATGTGGCATCCATTTGCACATTGGTTCGCCGGTGAACAGCGTCGAGCCCTACGTTGCTGCGATTCGCAAGACGCTCGCACTCATCGATTCGCTGCGCGGCGACGGATTCCGAATCGACACGCTCGACATCGGCGGTGGATTCGGTGCGCACTACCGGGGCAGCGAGGCGCCGCCACCCGGAGAATACGCCAAGGCCATCATTCCGTTGCTCGACGGCAAAGGGTTGCAGATCATCCTGGAGCCGGGTCGATCCATCGCCGCGAACGCCGGGATCCTGATCGGCCGCGTGACCTACGTGAAGGACGGCGGCGATCGCCATTTCGTCATTCTCGATGCCGGCATGAACGATCTCATTCGCCCGGCGCTCTACGAGGCGTACCATTTCATATGGCCGGTCGAGCCTGCGCAGGGCTTCGTACCCGACACGCGCGGCGAGGCGGCGAAGTTTGACGGACTGGTCAATTCCGACATCGTCGGTCCCGTCTGCGAGACCGGCGACTTTTTCGCCAAGGAGCGTCCGCTGCCGCCGGTTGCGCGCGGCGATCTGATCGCCCTGTTCACCGCCGGCGCCTACGGCATGGCCATGGCCAGCCATTACAACAGCCGTCCCAATCCGCCCGAGGTGCTGGTCGATGGCGGCAATTTTCGCGTGATCCGACGCCGAGAAACCTATGACGACCTGCTCGCAGCCGAGCGCAATCTTTGACGCACCGCCCCCGTTCGCCGCGCGATACAGAACTTTCGCCGGACATGCCGATCTTGAAGTGTCAAACTCGCCCTGACGCGCGGCCACCAGGGCCTGCGCTGAAAGAAGCCGGGTCCGCATGTCCCACGATTTCATTCAGGATTCCGCGCCACTGCGCGGCCGCGTCTCCGTCATCATCCCCTCATACCGGTCTGAATCGGTGGTGGGCGACGCCATCCAATCCGTGCTGGCGCAGGATTACCCCATTCATGAATTAATCGTGGTCGAGGACGAAGACGTGACCGATTC
Source organism: uncultured Planctomycetaceae bacterium (assembly GCA_964464105.1). Lineage (GTDB taxonomy): Bacteria > Planctomycetota > Phycisphaerae > UBA1845 > UTPLA1 > CAYXEY01. The sequence goes on along the minus strand of CAYXEY010000844.1, from coordinate 365 downwards.
ACCGACGGCCCGGCTATGCGCGACCTTTGGCGAACAGGTGACATACCTCACACACAATCACGGCGGTGCTTCGTCCGCTCGCAATCGCGGCGCGGCGGTCGCCACTGGCGAATGGCTCGCCTTTCTCGACGCCGACGATGTCTGGGAGCCATGCAAGTTGCGCGTCCAGATGGAGGCGCTGGCGGCGAATGCCGATGCCGATTTCTGCATCACGGCCGCGCGGTGCTGGTCGGCCTGCCGCGGTCAATTCGAAACGCTCGCCTACGATGGCTCGCTCGACCCACTTGAAATCCAGCGCGGCCTGCTCGTTCGCAACCTCTTTACGGGCATCAATTCATCAATTGTGGTCCGCCGCGCCGCATTCG
>CAYXEY010000843.1:0-2245 GCA_964464105.1 uncultured Planctomycetaceae bacterium | reverse complement strand
CGTCCCAAGCCCGGCGGCGGTTGGATCCCAAGTTTAGGCAAGGTGCGGCGCGTGCTCTACCGGCTGCCGGAGCTGACGAAGGCAGATCCGTCGAAATGCATATTCATCTGTGAGGGCGAAAAGGATGTCGACAACCTGCGCGCCACGGGCGCCATTGCCACGACATGCCCAGGAGGCGCGGGCAAGTGGAAAAACCTCTCGGACGACTCAATGCTGAACGGCCGTCGCATTGCGATCCTGGTCGACAAGGACGAAGCCGGTGAAAAGCACGGCCAGGATGTCGCGCGCCGCCTTCATGGGCGTGCCTCTGATATTCGCATTGTGAAGCTGCCCGGCAAGGTCAAGGATGTTTCCGATTGGCTGGGGGCTGGCGGGACTCTCCCGGATCTGATCTCGCTCACCGAGCAGGCCGCTCCCTTTGAATTGGGTCTGGCCAACCATCCTGAGACACAGAACACGCGAAAGACCATCGTCGTCGACGCGGATGAATTCCGGGCAATCTCGCTCACGGTTGATGCGCTGGCGGAAGATCCGACCTTATTCCAACGGGGCGGCATCCTCGTCCGCGTGATATTTCGGTCCTCTCCGACTGGGCACATTCGACGTCAGGACGGTTTCTGGGAAATCCAGCCCCTTCCAACCGCAAGCCTCCGCGAGCGAATTTCTAAATATGCCCGACTTGTTCGGCATAACAAAGAGGGCGAGGAGGTACACGCTCATCCCCCTGGTTGGTTGGTGAGCGGTGTCGATGCTCGAGCTATGTGGGACCGCATTCGAAATCTAACCGCAGTTTCCGATTCGCCAATTCTCCGGCGTGATGGCTCAATTGCACAGACACCTGGATTCGATGTGGCAACCGGCGTGCTGTTCAAACCTGGCAATGTAGAATTTCCGGCGATCCCGCAAACCGTCGATCGAGATTGTGCCCTTCGCGCCCGCGACTCAATAATGGATGTCGTGTCGGACTTTCCATTCGCACGCGACATTCATCAAAGCGCGTTCCTCGCGGCGTTGCTTACGCCGCTGGCACGAAACGCATTTGACGGCCCTTCACCGATTTTCTTGATAGACGCCAATGCTCCGGGCGCAGGCAAAGGACTGTTAGCGCAGGTGATTGGCCGAATCGTACTGGGGCGCGAGATGGCGACGAGTACGTACTGTCATGACGGCGAAGAACTGCGCAAACGGCTGACGGCAATTGCCATCGCTGGAGATCGCATGATCCTCTTCGATAACCTGCGGGGCCCCTTCGGCAACGCGGTGTTAGACCAAGCCTCGACCAGCACGATGTGGGCAGATCGAATCCTGGGCAGGAGTGAGCGAGTTGTACTGCCTCTAACCGCAACCATTCTCGCCACCGGCAACAACGTCCAGACTTGCGGCGATACGAGGCGGCGGGTCATACACATTCGTCTGGACTGTCTACAAGAGCGGCCCGAACTCCGCAAGGGATTTCGACATGACGATCTTCCGGGATGGGTGGACCAGCATCGCGGTGAGCTGTTGACGGCGGTACTCATCATTCTCTCTGGATTCCTACAATCTGGCGCACCCACGTTGGATCTGACGCCGTTTGGAAGTTTCGAAGACTGGTCACGCGTCGTGCGAGGCGCCGTGCGTTGGGTCGATTTGCCCGATCCGTGCCTTACGCGGCAGACAATCGTTGAAGCGCCAGACTCAGGTATGGAGGGCCTGTGCGCAGTCATCGCGGCGTGGCCATTGTTTGACCCTACCAACGAGGGCCTCGTCGTCGCTCACCTGATTCGCAAGTTATATCACAGCGCAATGCAGCCCATAGATGAGGCCGGCAAGGCGATGCGGGCTGCGTTGGAAGTGCTTGTCCCAACGCTGCCGGGGCAATCACCGTCGGCGCGCCGAATTGGACGCATGCTTCACAGGTATCGACGAAGGGTCGTAAACGGGCACTTCATTGATCAGGCTCGTGAGGTTTACAACAAGGAAGGAGCAGTTTGGTGTCTCTATCGTGCCGGGCAGTAAGGGCCAGCTTCCGAGTTTCCGAGTTTGGCGAGTTTCACACCGGTCGTTTGAAAATCGGGGCGGGTTCTGAATCGTCGAGTTGGACGCGAATTCTGAATGGTGGGAAACAAACTCGGATAACTCGCAAACTCGCAGAAGCGTATTTATCGATTAGACGCGGGTGCCGGCTGGTGTGCGCCCGCAACTGCTTCAGACAGTTGTAATGGCAGTTAACAATTAGCCAACCTTTATCAACACGCCCAAGCGG
>CAYXEY010000842.1:0-2246 GCA_964464105.1 uncultured Planctomycetaceae bacterium | reverse complement strand
CCTTCCCGAATGCAAAAAGACACCTTGCGCAAGGTTTCGCCATTGTCGCCGGGGTAAGCGAATTCGACCTCCTTGAATTCAATGTCGCCGCGAAACCTCGGGCGGCTGACGAAATCCGCCTCGCCGTCGCGTTCCGCCGTCTTCGCCATGATCTCGTTGAGCGTACTCAGGGCTGTCTGGGTATTGTGATACTGTGCCATCAAGCCCGCCACTTGTCCGAAAGGAGCCATGGCGCGCATCGAAAGCAGATAGCACGCCATCATGCCTCCGGAAGTCAATTCAGCCGCACCGATGCGGTAAACACCGATGATGATCATGGCAAGCGCAACCAGCTGGGTGATGGTAGCCGCACCATTGATATTGGCCGCCGCCAAGAGTCGCAGACGATTCGAAACGCGCGCAAGATGAATGGCGCTGCGTTCCCACTTGTGCTGCATGACACCTTCCGCCCCCAGTGACTTGAGGGTTTCCAGTCCGACAAGACTTTCGATCAGGTTGGCATTGCGGATCGCGCCAGCGCGAAAAGTGGTTTCGGCCAGGTCATGCAACTTGCCTTGCGCCAACGCGGAAGAGCCAACCACCAGCAGCATGCCGATCAGCACCGGAATCACCATGGCAGGATCGACCCAGGCGATCGCTGCGATAAATAGCAAGGCGAATGGCAGGTCGATTACGGCGATCATCGTCGCCGAAGTGATGAAATCGCGAACCGTTTCGAAAGATCGCATGTTTGCGGCGAAGGAACCGACGGACGCAGGCCGATTTTCCAACCGCATGCCGAGTACGCGCTCCATGATGCGCGAGGAGAGTTCGACATCCACGCGCTTGCCGGCCAGGTCGACGAAATAGCCGCGCATAAGATTCAGGGCAAGCGCCGACAACAGGGCGATGCACAGCCCCACCGCCATCACCCAAAGTGTTTCGTGCGCCTGGTTCGGCACCACCCGGTCATACACATTCATGAGAAATAGCGGCATCGCCAGCGCGAAGACATTGATCAGGGCAGCCGCCAAAAAAACATCCCGATAGACCGGCAGATTTTCCGTCATCGCTCCCCAAAACCAGTGGCGTCGATTGACTTGGCCGATCTCCGGAGCACGCCGGTCGAAACGGAATTCGGGGCGCGCGTAGATGGCCGTGCCCTGGTAGCGGGATTCGAGTTCAGCACGCGACATCGTCGCTACCGCTTCGCCGAGATCAGGAAGAATCACCTGGGCGATCTGTCCTTCCTGCTCCCAACCGACCAGCAAACAGGCGTCATTATTTTTGAGCAGAAGAACGACGGGCAATAACGCGTTTTCGATTTCGTCCAGCCCGCGCTTGACGATCTTGCTGGCGATGCCGGCCCGTTTGGCCGCCCGTGCGAACAGGGAGGGCGTCAGCCGGTGGGCAACCAGCGGCAACCCGGCCGACAGGGCCTCGCGAGAACACGAGCGACCATGATGCCGGGCAAGACTGAAGAGACACTCAAGCAAAGGATCATGCAGTCGATCCGTTCCCCGCGACTGATCAAATTGATCGGCGCTCTTCGTCATCTTGCGGCGACACAGCAGATGGTTCGATGGTCAGGGACGCGGCCGCTCGGTCGGCGAAGCAGGCGACGGGCGTTGCACGGTGGTGGCGGGCAACAATTCCGGTCTGGCTTTGAGGGCTTCGGCGAAAATCCGATCCTTATCGACAGCGGTAGCCGGATCGGTGTCGGGCGGGCAAACGGCGGTGGGATCGAACTCGGCTTCGGTATCCTGTTCGCTAAGGCCTTCCACCTCAAGATGTTGCAAGCCCATTTGTCGCAACAACTGCCCCATCCCGGACTGCGTGCGTGCATGGGCATAAAACTTGTCGTGCAGCGCATTCTGGTAGGCACGACGTGCGTCGAAGAGCTCGTTTTCGGTATCGAGCAAGTCAAGCAGGGTGCGTTGACCGATGTCGAACTGCTTGCGATAGGCATCCCGCGCCTTTTCGGTAGCCAATTGGTGCTGATCGAGATAGTCAATCTGTTCCGCCAGTTTTTTTACATCGTTGAAAGCGATCGCCACGGTCTGGCGCATGTCGCGGCACGCCTTGTCGCGCAAATCCTTCGCGATATTCGTGCGCTCGGCATACTGCCGCTTTTTCGCACTATCCGAGCCACCATTGAACAGATTCATGTTCAGCACGATGCCGTAGCTCGTCAGAGAATTCTTGCCATCAATACCGTTGGTGTTATGACCGAGATCGTGGCGTGCCTGAAAATAAACCTTTGGCAT
>CAYXEY010000841.1:0-2247 GCA_964464105.1 uncultured Planctomycetaceae bacterium | reverse complement strand
TCAAGACATTCCTCCCGTTCAGAAGACGATGGGCGTGCCATTTTCCATGACAACGCCAAGTTGGCGATCATAAAGCGTATCTACAGCCTGGGCGAAGATGCCAGGCCGAATCTCGCGCACTTCGCCGGTTTCTTGCAATCGCATGACATCGCAACGCGGCAGGTTGACGCTGTAGCGCTGGAGCTTCCTCATCAGCCAGCGCTCGGGGCCGTCCTTCTCCAGCTTGCCGATGAGGCTGCGGCTCTCGTCCCACCAGACGAGAATGGGCAAAGTGTCCGCATCGTCGATGAAGCGAAAGCGCTCAGCGGCGGTACGAAACTGGATTTTCAACTCCCGCGCATCCTGCGTCAGCAGCTCATGGATGCCGTGCTTGTCCCACGAGGCCACGCCATTCAGATAAAACTGGCGGAAGTAGCGCTCGAAGGTAGCTGGCGCCAAAGGATCGAGCGGATCGCCGCTCATCAGGCTGACCGTTGCCTGCTCGGCTTGGCGCAACAGCCCCAGTGGAGCGGGCTTGGGCGGTACGAAGACGTGAACCTGTCCCTCGGCAAGCCGGCCCTCGCGGTTGCAGCGCCCGGCAGCTTGGGCAATCGAATCCAGCCCGGCCAGCGCACGCCAGACGACGGGGAAATCGACATCGACGCCGGCTTCGATCAACTGGGTCGAGACGACCAGCGTAGGTTCTCCGCCTTTCAAACGATAGCGAATCTCGTCGATACGTTGCGCGCGGTGCGCGCCGCACATCGAGGCGGAAAGATGGATAGAGTCGTCGTCGCGTTGGCGCAGACGTTGCCAGAGCTCGCGGCAATCCTTGCGCGTATTGACGATGGCGAGCGCCGTCCCGCCAGCGCCGACTTTTGCGGCAATCGCGTCCCATTCTTCACGAGTATGGAATTCGGTGGGCAGATGGACCTTCACCCGGCGCAGTTCATCGAACAGCGTCTGCGGCGCGTCGATGATCTCGCGCACGTTGTCCAGACCGCGCAGGGCGCGGCCGAAGCTGGCGACATCGCGCAGTGCCGGCTGGGTCGCGGTGCAAAGCACCACGCTGACGCCGTAGTGTTTGGTCAGCAGATTCAGTACATCGAGACAGGGTTGCAGCAGTTCCGGCGGCAGGGTCTGCGCCTCGTCGAGGACGATCACGCTATGCGCGAGATTGTGCAGTTTGCGGCAGCGCGAAGTGCGCGCGGCAAACAGCGATTCGAACAACTGCACGTTGGTGGTGACGACGATGGGCGCGGCCCAGTTCTCGGCAGCCAGGCGGCTCTGGATGCTTTCCTTCTCCGGATCGAGACTGCTGTGGTGCTCAATCACCGCATCGCCGAAGATTTTGCGGTAAATCGTCGCCGTTTGCTCGATGATGCTGGTGAAGGGAATGGCGTAGATGATGCGCGGCTTGTTGTAGGCCTGGGCGTGGTGGAGCGCAAAGGCCATGCTCGCCAGCGTCTTGCCGCCACCGGTCGGCACAGTCAGACTGAACAGTCCCGGCTCTAAATTCGCTTTTTCGCGGCACTGGCGCAGCACGTCGGCGCGCACGCGATTGACTGGCGTGTCCGGCGTTTCGCCAAACTCCTGCCGCATGTGCATCTCGAAACGATTGAGCAAAGCGTTATCGGCCTCACCGCCCGTCCGACTCACCGCTTGCTGCGGCGACATGAAGGCTTCCGTATCGAGAAAATCTGCATCGGCAAGACAGGAAAACAGCATGCGCAGCCAAAGGTGCGTACCCAAGGCACGTTCCGTGTCGTTGTCGCCCGGCATGCGGGTAACGGGTTTGATGCCGGGAGAAAGAATCGCGGCGGGAATCTCGCTCAAAGGCAGGACTTCGAGATGGCTGCGGTCTTGCAACCGATGACTCAAGGCTGCGGCTGCGTTGTTGTCCCCGAGCCAGTCGGGCAGGCCGGCATGATGGCCGGCGATCAGGTAGGCCAGAACCCGTCCCGCATTACCCAGTTGATCGAGGGCATGCAGCGCACCTGCCGTCGAATGATTGCGTGGCCCTGCGACGATGCTTTCTTCCGGATCGTAGCCGGACTCGCGCCGGATCATCGACTGGAATTGCGGCGAGTACTTGCCCAGATCGTGCCACAGCCCGGCCAGCCTCGCCCAATCTTCTCCGATATGTCTGGCGAAACAGGCGGCCAGCGCCGAAACACCGGCTAGATGGTTCTCCAGCGTGTGATGTTGCCAGCCGACTTCGCCAGAACCAGCTGCGATATGCGCAACGTATTGCATGAAACCTCCCGA
>CAYXEY010000840.1:0-2248 GCA_964464105.1 uncultured Planctomycetaceae bacterium | reverse complement strand
CGGTGGCGACCATGCCGGCGAGCAGCGGGAAGGCGCAGTCGTCGAGTTCCATCATGACGCCCTTGACGGCCTGCTGGGCCTGGGGAAGATCGAGCAGCTGGAGAATGACCGGCTGATCCTTGCCGAGCATTTCACCCGAGGCGATGCGGAAAAGCAGGCTGTAGCCGATTTGGCCGGCGGCGCCGGTGACGGCGACGCGCATGGGGGCTTTGGACATGTTGCGCTCCTGTGGAAAACGGTGATCGAAAAAACGGAATACCCTCGGCTTCGCGCCATTCGCCCGATGGGTCGCAGGCAAAGGAACCGCCCCGGGATGCTGGATTCAATCCCGGCATCGCCGCGCGCGGAGGCGGAAGAAACTCAAGCGGGCCGATCATATTCCCGCCGAAAGGGGGTGTCAATGTTCCGTCTTTTGTCTTATAAATGATATAAGAAGTAGGATAGACGAATCCGCGCTTTTATGGTCCAATCGGGCCTCATGAACCGGTCCCAGAATTCCCGCACCACCGTGCCGTCGCCTACTTTCAGTCCGCTTTATCGGCAGATCAAGGATCTGATCCTGAAGAGCCTTGAGGCTGGCGAGTGGCAGCCGGGCGATGCCATTCCCAGCGAGTCTGAACTGGCGGCGCGTTTCAATGTCAGCCAAGGGACGGTGCGCAAGGCCATCGACGAGATGGCCGCGGAGAATCTTCTGGTTCGCCGCCAGGGCAAGGGGACCTTCGTTGCGTCGCATGCCGATCCCCGCTTCTTCTTCCGTTTTCTCCGTCTGGTGCCCGATACGGGCGAGCTGATGCCGTCGCAGAGCATTCCGCTCGAATGCGGGCGCGCGCGCGCAGGGGCCGACGTTGCGCGCATGCTCGGCCTGGAGCCGGGGGCGCCGATCGTCATCATGCGTCGTCTGCTTCGTTTCGGCGAGGAGGCGGTGGTCTTCGACGAAATCTATCTGCCGGGCGAGTTGTTCCCCGATCTTTCCATCGATGTTCTCAAGCAGAGCGACAAGTCGCTCTACGACCTGTTCGAGAGTCGCTACGGTGTCCGCATGATCCGGGCGGAAGAGCGTCTGCGGGCGGTCGCTGCCGAAGGGGTGGCGGCCGAATTGCTGGGGGTCGGTGAGGGGAGTCCGCTGCTGCTTGTCGAGCGCGTCGCCTTTACCTACGGCAACAAGCCGGTCGAGTGGCGGCGGGGCTTTTATGCGACCCGGGATTTTCATTACTTCAACGAGCTGACCTAGGCGGAGTGGTTCAACAGGTCTGGTCGTTAAGTTATAATTCAAAGTTCCGATCAGCTCACAATAAGCGGCGCCAGCCGCGCAACACGAGGGATGACGTTCATGGCAGAAATTGCTATCAAGAAAAAGCGTCCAAAGAATCTGGACCTTCCAACGATCAGATTGCCGCTTCCCGGCATTCTGTCGATCCTGCACCGAATCAGCGGTGCCGTGCTTTTCCTTCTCCTGCCCTGCCTGCTGTGGCTGTTCCAGCAGAGCCTCGCATCCCCCGAAACCTTTGCTGCCGCCAAGGCGGTGACGAGCAACTTCCTCGTCAAGATCGTCCTGCTCGGTCTGATCTGGCTGTACATGCACCACTTCTGCGCGGGCATCCGTTATCTGCTGCTTGATCTGCACAAGGGTATTGACCTTGAGTCGGCGCGTTTCTCCAGCAAGGTCGTGTTCGCCGTGAGCATCGCGCTCACCCTGGTCATCGGAGCGAAAGTACTATGGTAAATCGTATCGTCGTCGGGGCCGGCTACGGCCTCAAGGACTGGATCGCCCAGCGTGCCACGGCGCTGGTGATGGCGGTCTATACCCTCATCCTTCTCGCCACCCTGGGTGCGCTCGGTCCGAGCAGCTACGAAGCCTGGCGTTCGATCTTCTCGAACGGCTTCATGCTGTTCATGACCTTCCTCTTTTTCATCAGCCTCTTCTGGCACGTCTGGATCGGTGTCCGCGACATCTGGATGGATTACGTCAAGCCCGATGGTCTGCGCCTGGTTCTGATGATTGCAACGGTTGCTGCGCTGATCGGCTACGCCGGCTGGGCGGCCAAGATTCTGTGGAGGCTGTAAGGTGAGTATTCCTGTCCGTAAATACGATGCGGTGATCGTCGGTGCCGGTGGCGCCGGCCTGCGTGCCGCGATCCAGCTGTCCGAAGCCGGCCTGAAGACGGCCGTCCTCTCCAAGGTTTTCCCGACCCGTTCGCACACCGTGGCGGCGCAGGGCGGCGTGGCCGCCTCGCTCGGCAACTCCGAG
>CAYXEY010000839.1:0-2250 GCA_964464105.1 uncultured Planctomycetaceae bacterium | reverse complement strand
ATCATCCCGGAGCTCGCGAGGATATCGCACGTTGACCGTGTACCGCTCCCGCCCTTCCACCGTGGTAGCGGCGCTCATGCCCCCGACGGTGGCCATGATCGCGGCATGGATCTCCCCAACGTTCAGCCCGTAACGCGCCGCTTCCGCCCGGTCAATATCGATGTCAACGTAATATCCTGACACGCCCCGCTCCGCGAACGCGCTCCGGGTGCCGGGCACGCCCTGCAAAATACGTTCTACCTGCTCGCCGAGCATCTGGAGCGTGTCCAGATTCTGTCCGAAGATTTTGATCCCGACCGCCGTCCGGATGCCAGTGGCGAGCATGTCGATCCGCCCCTTGATGGGCATGGTCCAGGCGTTGGTCACCCCAGGCAACCGAACTGCTTCATCCATCTCGGCCAGGAGAAGATCGTAGGTCATCCCTGGCCGCCACTCATCTTCCGGCTTGAGCGTGATGGTCGTTTCATACATGTCCAGCGGCGCCGGGTCCGTGGCGGTGTTGGCGCGTCCCGCCTTGCCCAGCACGCGCTCCACCTCCGGAAAGGTTGCCAGGATGCTGTCCTGATGGCGCATGATCTCGATGGCCTTGGCGATCGATACTCCGGGCACGGTGGTCGGCATGAACAGCACGGATCCCTCGTGCAACTGCGGCATAAACTCGCTGCCCAACCGCTGCCAGGGCAGCAGCGTAACACCGAGAACAATCACGCTAGCTGCGACGATGAACCATGGGCGACGAAGTGTGAAGTCGATTATCGGTCGATACCCGCGCTGCAGCCAGCGATTGATCGGATTGCGCTGCTCGGGAAGGACCTTTCCACGAATGAACAGCCCCATCAGGACCGGCACGAGCGTAATCGACAGGAGTGCGGCGGCGGCCATGGAAAGCGTCTTGGTGAATGCCAACGGCTTGAAGAGCCGTCCCTCCTGGGCTTCCAGCGTGAACACCGGCAAGAAACTGAAAGTGATGATCAGCAAGGAGTAGAACAGCGGTGGCCCCACCTGCTTGGCGCTCTCCAGCACGACTTCCCATCGTGAGGTCCCTGGCTCCGCCCGCTCCAGATGTTTGTGCATGTTTTCGATCATCACAATCGCGCCATCTACCATGGCGCCGATGGCGATGGCGATGCCGCCGAGACTCATGATGTTGGCATTCACGCCGATCAAGCGCATGACGATGAAGGCCATCAGAATCCCGACCGGTAGCACGATGATGGCCACGAGCGCTGATTGGAAATGCAGGAGGAAGAGCACCGCTACGGCCGCGACGATCAGGGATTCTTCGAGAAGCTTATCCCGCAGTGTGTCGATGGCTCGATGAATCAAGTCGCTCCGGTCATACGCCACCCGGAGCCGGACGCCGGCGGGCAGCGTCTCCTGGATTTCGCCCAGCCGGGTCTTGACAGCTTCGATTGTCTTGAGGGCATCGGAGCCGAATCGCATCACCACGATGCCAGCCACCACCTCGCCTTTGCCATCGAGGTCGGCGGCACCGCGACGAGGCGCGGGGCCCACTTGCACGGTCGCCACATCGGCCACGCGAATCGGCGTCCCGTTTGCCGTGGCTCCCACGGCGACGTTTTCGATATCGGCAACCCCGTCCAGGTAGCCCAACCCCCGGATCATGTACTCACGACCCCCCATCTCCAGGACGCGTGCGCCGATGTCCGCGTTGTGATCGCCGATAGCCATCGCCACGCGAGTCACCGGAATATCGAAGGCACGAAGGCGTTCGGGATCCACCTCCACCTGGTACTGCTTCACGAAGCCGCCGAGGCTGGCCACTTCGGACACGCCCGGCACTGCTGTCAGCTGAAAGCGAATGTTCCAGTCTTGGATGCTTCGCAATTGCGACAGATCCAGGCTGTCCGATTCGAGCGTGTACTCGAAGACCCAGCCCACCCCGGTGGCATCGGGTCCAATGGAGGGCTCGACACCTGTCGGGAGCTGGCGTCGCACCCCGTTGAGGTATTCCAGCACACGCGACCGGGCCCAATAGATGTCCGTCCCATCCTCAAAGATCACATAGACCAGGCTCAGGCCGAAGAACGAGTACCCCCGGACCACCCGCGCCCCCGGCACCTTCAGCATCTCGGACGCGATCGGGTAGGTGATCTGGTCCTCGACGATCTGGGGGGCCTGCTCCGAAAAGTCCGTCTGCACGATGACCTGCACATCCGAGAGATCGGGAATGGCATCGAGCGGGGTCGTGCTAACAGCCCAGATGCCGGCGCCTATCAGCGCGACGGT
>CAYXEY010000838.1:0-2254 GCA_964464105.1 uncultured Planctomycetaceae bacterium | reverse complement strand
GTCCAGCGCCTGCTTCGGCTTCATATCAAGATTCAGGCGAACTTTCGTGGGATCATTCACCGCGATCACGTACTTGGTGACTTTGCGCAATCCCTCGTTGAGCATCCGCAGATAAGAGCGAAGCATGAAAACTTCGGGCGCCGCCTTGTAGGCCGCAAGCTGGGCGACGAGTCGGTCGGCGGCGGCCTGTTCTTCGAACACCTTTCCGTAGGTCTTTTCCACCGCGAACCCGACGTGAACGCGGGCGTTGCCGCCCGCCTCGCGAAGGAGCAGTTGCTCCACCCGCGCCGTTTTCTCGGCGATATCCGCCGCGCCCGACTTCTGGGCCTCGGCCTCCGCCGTGATTTCTTTATACAACCTCTCCCACGCGGCCCCGCCGGCGGCGGTACGCATCTTCGACGCATCACCCTGAGCCTTGAGGATTGCCGTGTCACGCCGTTCGAAGGCGTTCACCACCTCTTCGTATGCCTTGGCCGTCTCTTCATCCTGCGGCGGGTGAATACCGCCGATGCCGAGATTCACGATCTGAACGCCCAGGCCTTCGCCGTTCAAGCCGGCCTTGTCGCACCCATCCTGAACGCGCTTGGTCAGATCCTCCGCGGCCTTGATGCCGCCGAGCCCGAGAAGATCCTGCAGGTCCGCCTGCGCCGCGTATCGCGTGAGCTCTCGATAGGCGATCGACTCGACAATGGCTGCCACGTTGCTCGACTGCCGGTGATAACGCAGCACCTCGTCCGACGAGTCCTTCACCCGCCACTGCACCGGCATATTGACGGACAGCAAATTGATCGGGAGCTTGGTGCTTTCCGACGCCGCCTTGTCGCCGACCAGCAGCAGGTACTCCTTGGCATAGTGCTTCTGAGTCCATAGCACCGGGTCGCCCAGCGTGCTGTGCGCGTCGCGCGCGTCGGACACATAGCCGACCTCAATCCGCTGCACCCGCTCGACCGGGATGATGTCCGCCTGATCGATCGGCCAGGGCCAGGTCAGATGAATGCCGGGGCTGGCAGTTCCGACGAGAGGCTTGCCGAAATGCTCGATGACTGCCTGATGGCCCGGTGGAACAATGACAATCGTAGTCAACAGGAAAATAACCGCGATCTGCACCAGCAGCAGCGGCAAGATCGCCCGGCCCAGCAGCTTGTAGAACCAGGTCTCGCTGACCTTGAAGCCGAACTGATAGTCCACCGATTTCGCGACGCTGTTCAGAATTCCGCCCGGCTCGCTGAAGATGCCGAGCAGACGGCTGTCATAAAAGGGCCGGTGAACCTCGCCCTCGATGCGCGGCCGATAGAAGTCGAAGACGTAATTCAGCAGGATCTCGCCGGCCAGCACAAAGAGCAGAACGCCGACCGCCTTGGTGAGATACCCTTCCGCCTTATCCATGCCGCTGAGCGCGCACAACAGCACCACGAACACCGCGAGACACACCGAGGCCGCGCCAAACAGATAATTGCCCGAGGCCCGCAGCGCTGAACTGCCCGGCACCCGGCTCATGCCGATCGCGTATCGCGAAAACATGAAACAGGCGAACGCGATGCCGAGCGCGAAGAACGCAGCAGGCTTGGCCGCATCCAGATCGGTCCAGCGACCATCGATCAGGGGCGTGAACGGAATCTGGCCCCAGAGGATCAACCCGCCGATGACGTGCACCGCCGCGATCAGCAGCGCGACAAACGGAATGAGGTACTTTTCCAGTGAACGGAGCCGCCGGCCCATGGCCAGCTTCTCCATTTGATCAAGCTCGTCCTCACGAAAGATCGTTTGCGCCCCGGCCAGCTTCTCGGCCCGCTGGCGCTCCAACTCGGCGACTTCCAGCCGCTCCTCGGCGATCAACCGCAACTGATGAATCTGGGTCCACGACAAGAACCAGATGCCGATCGTGCCGGCCGCTTGAAACGATGCCGCCCAGAAGGTGTCGCTGCCGGTCCACAGACCCAGCCACGCCAGCACTCCCGTCGCAACGATGCTCAGACCGCCGCCCAACAGCGCGGCAAGTTCACTTCTTCGGTCCGTACCGGTCATGCAACCACCCAACTTTATCTGGGGTTAATCCTGATTCAGCCTCAATGGGAACCCGGCATTGTATGTGCCCCGGCCATTCTGCCAAGACAACCCGGCCCATCCGCCCGCTTGGTTTCCGATCTCGGAAACCGGCCCTGTCCGTTTGCCTGGCCACCTCGTTGCGTTCCTTTTCAGGAACGTTCCGAACCACTCACCCACCCTGAACGTCGACATCGTGCCGAACTAGTCG
>CAYXEY010000837.1:0-2256 GCA_964464105.1 uncultured Planctomycetaceae bacterium | reverse complement strand
CGTCGAATCGACATGCTGGGGCCGTCGATGGCCAGCGGCGGAATGACCGCGTTCACGCGGGAGCCGTCTTTCAGACGCGCGTCGACCATCGGCGACACTTCGTCGCAGCGGCGGCCGACCGATGACACGATCTTGTCGATGACGTGCATCAGGTGCGCATCATCCTTGAACTTCACGTTCGACATCGAGAGTCGGCCCTTGCGCTCGACGTACACCTGCTTGGCGCCGTTGATCAGAATGTCGCTGATGTGCGGATCGGTGAGCAGCGCCTCCAGCGGGCCCAGGCCGAAGGTCTCCGCGAGAATCTCCGTGACCAGTTGCTGTCGCTCGGCGAAGTTGAGCAGGGCGTTCTCCTGCTCGCACAACTCGACGATGACCTGCTTGACCTCATCCTTCACGTCGTCGTCGTTGCGCTGGCTCATCGCCGCGAGATCGAGCTTCTCGACCAGCTTGCGGTGAATGTTGGCCTTCAATACATAAAACTCGTCCGAGCGGTCCTTCATGTCGCCTTTGGCGGCATTGGGCGCGACGGATTCCTTCACGGTTGCGGGCGGCTTGAGCCCGCCGACCGGCGCGCCCTTCACGGGCGCTTCGACTTTGTCTGCCTTGGGTGTCTTGAGAATCGAGACCTTTGAGCTTCCAAACATGGCTGCCTCCCGTCTCACCATCGGTCCGAAAGCCGTCCGGCTTCGGCGGGTTCTACTTCATTGCCGAATTCGTTTTTCTTGGCGCGCGGACACTACCGGCGCGGTGCGCCCGCTTATGAGACGCGCTGTTCGACGTGGGATTACGCCGTCGGAGCTGGGGCCGCGTCAGGAGCCGCCCCCTGGGATTTGCCGCCCTTCTTGAACAGCTTGCCGAGCAGTCCGCCCTTCGACGACTCCGTGTCGGCCGCCTCTTCGGGCTGGTGGATCCGCTGCGCGAGATTGTTGATGGCCTGGCGCACCTTGGTCCGCTCATACTCGACGCGGATCGGCTTTCCGATATTGATGCTGCTGCTGACTGACTTCCAATCATCGGGCAGCGTCGCCAGCATTGTACGATTCAGCGTCTCTTCCACATGCGAGATTTCCAGGTGCGCCGATTCCCGGCCCACCCGATTACAGACAAATTGAATGCGATCGGAGTTGAAACCCTGGGACGATAACTCGTGCATCATGCGGCTGGTGTTTCGGACGCTCGTCACGAGCAGTTGAATGACCATGAGGTTGAAATCGGCCGCATCCAACACGGCCCGGCCCCCGGGATCATGCCGCGTCGGACCATCGACCACGACGTATTCGCACATCTGTTGCAGGCTGGTCAGGACGCTCGCGCAATGCGCGGCGGAGATCAATTCCGCCTGCGAAAAATTGTGCGGACGTGTAAGGACATGAACACCCGATTCATGCTTGACCCATGCCTTGTAGATCATCTGCGGGTCAAGTTGCTCGGGCGTGGCGCACAGGTCGGCAATGGTGAACTGGCTGTGCAAATCGAGCATCGTGCCGACCTGGCCAAATCTGAAATCGAGGTCCACCAGCGCGACCCGCTGACCTTCCTCCACCAGGCCCGCCAGTTCGACGGCCAGGTTCACGGCGAGCATCGAAGCGCCCACCCCGCCGGCGCTGCCCATGACCGAGATCAATTTTCCGGGCTGCTTTTCCTTCTCCTTGCTGACCAGCGACCGCTTGAGCGCCTCGTCCAGCTCACCGGGCGTAAGCGGCTTGAGGAGGTATTCCTTGATGCCCGCCCGCATGGCCCGCAGAACCTGGTTGCCATCGGTGTTGTCGCTCAGGGCGATGACGGGCAGGTCCGGCATCTGCTGCTTGAGTTGCGAGATGCACTCGAGCAGAACTTCCGTCGACCGATCGAGATCGGCGATGATGGCATCGCAGGGGAATTGCGCGACCGCGTGGCCGATCAGACTCGGCTCATCCAGCTCCGCGACCACGCGAATCTGTTTCAGACTCGTAATCTGTTTGCGCAAGTCGGGCGCTGCGGCTTCGTCTGCGCAAAAGAATATGACGCGAACTGCCTGTGCCATGGCCGCCGCCGGAATGCCCCATAGGGCGAGCCGTTGATGCGGGATCGCTCAGATCCTCGCCTGCCAGCCCCACCGATAACAATCGGTCGCCGCGGTCGACCTCTGGAGATCGACCGCGGCGATTCGATGAACTTCATTCACACCGTCCAATAACAACTATTGGATCAGCCGAACAGGTCGGCGTCCGCCGAAAGCGCGAGGGAGTATCCATCGGCGCGGACGTCCCCGTG
>CAYXEY010000836.1:720-2257 GCA_964464105.1 uncultured Planctomycetaceae bacterium | reverse complement strand
CTTGCGACGATTGCCAAGGTTGGGGTCGTGAGTTCGAATCTCATCGCCCGCTCCAGGTTTAAGCGAACAAAATCAGCATATTACGGCTCCTGTCGTTTGGATCGGGCGCCGGGATTTTCGCGCGGGGTACCCAGCGGGGTAGTCGTGCGCAGCTTTGCTTGCCGCCTCACGTCGGTTTCTAAGCCGCAAAGCATCGGTCACGGTCGCGCCGAGCAGGGGTTGAGCGGCTTGCCGCTCGTCAGCGGCGTCCTAGAGATCGCATGTTCCGCGAAACTCCAACCTCAGCCCCGTTTTGCAAAACGGCGCGAGCTTTGCCTTGTCGGGCGCTGAAATAGCTCCGAGCGCTCGCTATTTTCGGACTCGATATGGTGGGCGATTGAGCGCTATCACGCCGCACCACCAGCATCGTCTGAGTTTCGGAGGGCGCGCCGAGCCGAGCTTTACTCGGCAGCGGCCAGCAACTCAGCTTGCGCAGGTGATGCTCCGACAGGCAAACCAACCGCGCGTCTGAGGTCCTCACCGATCAAGCCGTAGTGGATCGCCGGCAAAACCAGTGTGCCGTCATGAACGAATTTCCAGCCGGTCCGCGCAGCGTATCGACGGCAAATATCAATTGGCATTCTCTCCAGTTGAAAGCGTCCCTTGGCCCAACCAAGCCCCTCCGATGAACAAACCGGAATGCAAATTTCTGCAAATTCACGGCCAAGGTGCTCAAGTCGGCGTAACTGGTAGAAGAAGGAAGTAATGAGCAGCGTCGCCAAAATGTGCTTCAAGCTTCTTCCAACGTTTTGGCGAACGTACATTCCCGGTCCGTAGATGTGGACTGGTCCCGCTTCCAGCGGGCGAAGAGTGGGCAAGGTGATTTCCGCCTCCGGGTATTCACCGCATACACCCTTCCGAAAGATATCCGGTGTCGGGTTCACGAACATCCAGTAGGCCAGAACCTCATTTCGTTCATTGACCCAGATTCTCCACGTATCAGGGTATGCAACCGCGATGTCGCGCCAGTCGTTGGCAACGCCCATCCACGTTTCTGATCCCATGTGCGCAAACAACGCCGTGTCGATCGCCATCAACTGACCGGCAATATTGTCCATTGAGATGCCAGCGCGAGCGACCGCAGCGATGTCCATCTCGCGAATGTCTCCCTCTCCTTGTGCTCGATAGTCGAACTGTCCCGATACGGGGGTGATCAAGAAATCCGATGATTGCGTGCGTTTGGTCCATTCCGCCTCAAGGTTTGTCACGGTCAAAAAGTTAGCCGCTTCCCGCGCGGTCATTGGCAGCGTGCCTCGAACGAGGTTGTCAATTCGCTCCTTGGCGCACGTCTCATTGAGAGTTTGGCGCCATCTAGTTGCCAGGTCATCCTTCTGCTTCACCGAAAGTGGGCGCAGTCGCTCGCGCAAGAACGCGTACAGCGCAGGATCGGCCCAAGGCTGTTCTCGCGCCGACTTTCTCCGGTTGGTGCCGTCAAGGGGAGGAGGTCTGATGGACATTGGTCACCTGTTCTTGAAGGCCAGATTAGTCTCAGCGCTGC
>CAYXEY010000836.1:0-710 GCA_964464105.1 uncultured Planctomycetaceae bacterium | reverse complement strand
TTGGATTTCCGCAGCGCGTTTTCCAAATCCATTTGGTATTGGAAACACACGAAAAAGCCTGAAATCTGCATTCGATACTTTGTACGAGAAACGTGGGCACATTGGCGTTGGCCACAGCGATTGTCGCGGTGGCGGTGCTAGAAAAAGGCCCCCAAATGCTCACGATTTATCATCCTCGCATCATCGCAGCAGCCGTCGCGGCGGCGGCTCTCGGCGCGCTGTTGCCTACCGCTGCTTCTGCACAGCAGTCGCCTTGCTACTATTATCAACATGGCGACCCGCGCCGCATCGACTGCTTGCGACAGGAGGAGCGCAACGCGCGCCAATACCAGTACGATCAGGAAGACATCGCGCGCGATCTGGAGCGCGACCATCGCAACATTGGTCGCGACCTGCGTCGCGCCCCACTGGTGGGACGCTATGCGGGTCCCGCATGGGACGCGCCGCGCCAAATCGATAACGGTCGCCGCGAATACGAAGAGTATCGCCGCGACCGCGAGCGTCGCCGCCGTCGCTAGTAGAACTCCGCCACTTGAGCCCCGGGAAACCGGGGCTCTTTCTTTAATGAGTCGCGGCCACCCCCACCTCAGAATGCGAACCCACCGCTCGGTGATGCAGTGTGGCGTTCTGTACCGGTGCGGCCCGCTTGCCTTAGTGTTTTAACGTGCTAAAACGCTAGCACGATGGCGAAGCATGATTTGATTGATGCG
>CAYXEY010000835.1:0-2259 GCA_964464105.1 uncultured Planctomycetaceae bacterium | reverse complement strand
ACGGTCAACTCCGGATTACCATCATGATCGACCTCGACCCGCGCGATCCCAAAACCAGTGGTCACGAGAACCCACTGGCACGATACCTGACCGTGCCCAACGGCGTCGGCGTGGTCGCGGCGATTCAGGTGCTCATCGGCATCCTCTTCGCCTACACCGCGTTTCGTCAATATCAGGTGCAGGCCGCCGGCGTCAACATCGCCAGTTTATGCACGCTGTCCGCGCTCTTTCTGGTCGTTGGGATCGCCTTCTGGAAATGCCGCGCGTGGGCCTGGTGGACCATGGCGGCGGTCTATTCATTTCTCGCAACGGATTCAGCGAGCAATCTCGTCCGGGGCACCGGGCCGGAAGTGAGGGAGCGGGCTCTGCTGCTGCTCATCGCAGTGTTCTCCGCCCTCGCCATTATTTACTACATTTATCGCAGTGCCGTCATCCGATTTATGTCGTTCGGCCGGCCGCCGGGTCGATTGTTGCGACTCAGTCCCGTGGTCATCGGAGTAGCCCTCGGAGTGGCCGCCACTCTGCGAGTCTTGATATGAGATAGTGTTTTCGAACGTCTAATTCGAAAGCAGGCGGTCGATCATCGCCGTCAGATCCGCCTGATCCAGCGTGCCGAAGGGAATCACCAGATCGGCGCAGATCGAATAATTCGGCGGCGTGCTCATCGCTTGTGCGAAGCCGTTGATGTCGCTGCCGTTGACGATTGAATCGCCAGTCATGTCGCCGGGAATCGTGGGGCAATCCAGGGGCGAGCACGCGCCGGTTGCGTTCGCGGAGTAAACCACGTTCGGCGCGCCGCAGGGAAGCCGGGCGAGATATCCGCCGCTGCCCTGTGCAGTGAAATAGAACTCGATCTCCGCGCCGCACGGAATCGCCGGCAGGATGGCGTCGTACGCATTCCCTCCCACGGGCTGCACGGGCGCCTCAAAGAATGTGCCGGCATCGCCCAGGCGATAGTGAATCCGCGCGGTGTCGGGCGCGTAGGTCTCGGAATTGGTCTTGATCGCCAGATTAAGTGTCGTTGGCGAATTGGGCGCGACGGAATTCGGAATTGCATTGAGCGGTTCAATGAAGATGCCGGTCGAGGCCCATCGCGACAGATAGAGAATCGCCGGCAGGTTCTCCTCGCAGGTGGGAATGATCTGACTGGCCGGCAGTACAAACCCGGGGTTCGACGTGTCCGGCCGCAGCTCGATGGTCATGCCATAGCGATTCTGCGTGCCGTACATGTAATCCACGGATGCCCCGCTGGCCTGATAAAGCGTGGTGCAGATCGGCCCGCTGACGTGGTCTTCGTTATGCACCGCTTCCACCAGCGATTCCATGGTCAAACCGAGGCTTTGATAAATCGAGGCGTCCGGCTCGGGCGGCGCGACGCACTCGGTTCCGAAGGGCCACATGATGAGCTGGCCATAGCTGTGATAATCCATGTGGGCCCGAATGTTGGGATGGGCGATGATGAAGTCGCGGATGGCTGCGGTCTCCGGCTCGCTGAAGGCCGCTGTGCCGCGATAGGTATCGCTGTTCTGAGTGCCGCTGCTGCCGCCGCCGCCCCAGCCATATCCCCAGTTGCGATTGAGGTCGACCCCGAAGGAGCCGCCCGAGTTCTGCCGCCGGTTCTTCCGCCATAGCCTCGTGTTGGAATTGACCCAGGTGTGGGCGTATCCGTCTGGATTGATGCACGGCGCCAAATGGAACTCGGTCTGGTTGACCAGCTCGCGCACGCAGGGGTCGTTGTCGTACTGCGTCACCAGATAATTGGCCAGGTAGAGCACGGCCGGGCCGGTGATCCACTCGCGGGCATGCTGCAGGCCGTGGTAGAAGACGCCCGGTTTGGTGCCGCCGCCGGGGCCGGTGATCTTCAGCACCCAGATGTCGCGATTCTGGATCGACAGGCCGATGCTGCTCACGCTGCACAGATCGGGGCGTTGCGTCGCCAGATTGTTGATGTAGGCCACGATGGTCGGCAGGTCCATGTAGGCGGTAAAATCGCCGGGGCCATGCGGCGCGGGGGCACTCGCCGGGGGGCCGCCGCCATTCCGGGCACCTCCGCCGGCCCTGAACGTCGGATCCGCCACGATGGCGCGCACCGCGCGGGTGCCGCCATCCAGGGCGAACTTCAGGAGCGGAATGCCCGACAGATCCCAGTCGACATACACTCCGGGGACGTTGGTGGAGCCGTCAGGGCCTGTTTCGGGTGATTTTTCGACAAGCCCCGCCGGCCACTGCGTGTGCAGCCAGCGGGTGTAGGCCGCGATC
>CAYXEY010000834.1:0-2260 GCA_964464105.1 uncultured Planctomycetaceae bacterium | reverse complement strand
TGATGCACGAGCGGCGGTTCGTGATGGAGCCCTTCGTGGAAATCGCCCCGGACTTTGTGCACCCCATGCTGAACCGCACCGCCCGGCAGATCCTCGACACCCTCGGCCAGGCGGCGGATGACGGAGACTAGAATATTCGCTGCGCGAGGATGCTGGTGCGAGAATCCTTTCTCGCACCCAGAATTGTGGGAATCCGTTCCCACGTATTCAGGCTGCGGAGAACGGCTAACGGACGCAGGAAGGGATTCCTGCGAAAGTGGGTGCGAGAAGGGATTCACGCACCAGCAGTTGAATCCCTTCCCACGAATCAGATCGCGCGATAGTGTTCAGTCATGACGCGCTACAAAGCCGACGAAAACCTGCCCTACTTCTGCACCATCACCGTCCTCGACTGGACGCCGGTCTTCATCGAATCGCGATACATCCAACCGGTGATCGACTCACTCAAATACTCGCGCGACCACAAGGGCCTCCGCCTCTTCGCCTACGTCATCATGCCCAACCACCTGCACCTCATCGCCGCAGCCGAGGATCTGCACGCGATGATGCGGGACTTCAAGCGATTCACTTCGCGGACCATCCACGAGCGGCTGCTGGCGGACAGCCGCAACACGCTGCTGGGGTGGCTGGACCGGGCGGCTCAGCGGGCCCGGCAGCAGCGCGGCGAGTTTTCATTCTGGGAGGATGGCTTTCATCCGCAGGTGATTTCATCGCGGCCGGTCATGGAGCAAAAGATGCGGTACCTGCATGAGAATCCCGTACGCAAGGGGTTGGTCGCAGCGCCGGAGGATTGGTGGTTCAGCTCGGCAGGCTGGTTTGCGGGACGGAGCGAGGCTTGCATGGAAATGGATGTGCTGGAGTTCTGACGGACGCAGGAAGTCGCTCGTGCGAGAATCCTTTCTCGCACGCACCGCGCCGTGGGAATCCGTTCCCACGTATTTCATGCCGCGAGGCAAGACAACGGACGTGGGAAAGGATTCCCCCGAAGGTGGGTGCGAGAAGGGATTCACGCACCAGCATTCTTGATGGAGCCCTTCGTGGAAATCGCCCCGGACTTTGTGCACCCCATGCTGAACCGCACCGCCCGGCAGATCCTCGACACCCTCGGCCAGGCGGCAGACGATGGGGACTAAGGGGGCGAACATCCTTGTCCATGAGTACGGATATCTACAGCGAAGGTGCTCTTAACCGCATTTTCAATTCGTAAATGTTCCAGCTGATAAGCGAACTGTTGGCCATGTAAGTCTCGGGTCTCAATGAGAACGCGGCGAACCGTCTCGGGAGTTTGGCTATTCCGGTATTGCTGCCATACTTTGAGATAAAAGGCGCCTGGCCCTTCATTCATAATGATCTCGTGCGGACCCGCTGCAGTTACCATTCTGACAGCTCCGACCACGGCTCTTCCAAGCACCGTAATCGTGTCGGACCAAGCGCCAATCGTCTTTTCTCCTATTACGAGGTCGGGAGACGGGAGCAGTTCAGAAAAAAGGCAACGCCCGTGGTCGATGCCGATTGCTAGGCCAAATCCTTTAGGCATACAGCCCGCAGTAGTTCGCAGGTTCGGAATCGTAACACTAATAAACGCCTGCTGAATCGCAATTGCGAAGTTAGTGACATTATCCAGTTGCCGAAATAACAAGTCTCTCGGGGCGGGCCAGAAGACCAATGCCCCATCGCCGGTAAACTTGTCGAAGAACCCGCCCCTAATTATGGCCTCGTTTCTAAGTGCCGCGATAAAATCCGAGATTATTCGAGCGTAATCATTAAACTTCTCGACGTGAAGCATGAACTTGGTAGATTCGCGGATATCGATAGATGCGACTATTGCGAATGAGTAGTTTTCGTTCGCCGCTAGGCTAGACGAGAGCGTATTGGCCTCTTCTTCAGAGAAGTTCGAACACCTCATGATCTTTGTGGCGGGCAGAGGCACAACATTTTGGGACGGCTGCGCCTCCTCCCCAACCTTGCTAGACGCAGGCGGCGGTTGATCACCAAAGAGTGGTTTCTCCGCGTCTTTGTCGGGTTGCACTTTCCACCTCCGATTCGGCAAAGTCCGGCAGCGCGGGACATCAGCTCGCCAATTGGCAGTTACACAAGGCCCGACGGTCCTCGTCCAACGTTCGAGCGCCCTTCGATAACGATCGTTCGCCCCTGAACGATGACTCTAGCAACTTCGACGGTAACCGTAGTCCTATGCACGACGACCGTAGAGCCTTGCACGACGAGCGTGCGCCCTTTTACGACGACCGTAGAGCCTTCT
>CAYXEY010000833.1:0-2261 GCA_964464105.1 uncultured Planctomycetaceae bacterium | reverse complement strand
CGAGGCAAAGGCCTCGTTGATCTCCCACAGATCAATGTCGTCGACCGTCAGGCAGAAACGCTTGAGCAACTTGGGGACGGCGAACACGGGGCCGATGCCCATCTCGTCGGGCTCGCATCCCGCCACCGCAAAACCGGCGAAGGCACCCAAGGGCTGCAGGCCACGGCGCTCGGCCTCCTTGGCCTCCATCATGACAACGGCAGCCGAACCGTCCGACAACTGGGATGCATTCCCGGCGGTTACGAACTGGTCCTCGCCACGCACGGGCTGGAGGACCCGAAGGCTCTCGAGCGTGGTATCAGGGCGATTGCAGGTGTCCTGCGTCACCTCCACGGCACGACGCGAGGTTTCGCCGGTCACTTTGTCGACCACCTCCATCTCGGTTTTCACTCGGATGATCTCGTCGGCAAAGAGCCCTTCCGCCTGCGCCTTCGCAATGCGCTGCTGGCTTCGCAAGGAGAAGGTATCTTGATCTTCGCGGGAGACCCCATAGCGTTGCGCCACGATGTCGGCCGTCTCGATCATCGGCAAGTACACCGAAGGCTTGTGAGCGAGCAGCCAGGCGTCAAGGTCCTTGGCCTCCTCGGTAGGACTGCGCACCATGCTGCGGGTACTGGTCACGCTTTCCACCCCCCCGGCAATGGCAGCATCCACACCGTCGAGCGCTATGCGGCCTGCCGCCATGGCAATGGACTGCAGCCCCGACGAGCAAAAGCGGTTGATGGTCGCGCCACTGACGGTGACTGGCAGGCCCGCGCGATGCGACGAAAGATGCGCTACGTTTCTGCCATTGCGCCCGTACGGGTTGGCGCAGCCAAGGATCACGTCATCTATGGCGCCACCCTCGAGGCCTGCGCGCTCTACCGCCGCAGAGATCGAAAGCGCACCGAGCTCCGGACCGGACATTGCATTGAACTCTCCTCGCACCGCCTTGGTCAGCGGAGTGCGTGCATAGGAGACGATGACGGCTTGACGCATGTGTATCCTTGTTTGAGGTGCCCGAAGGCGGTGCTGAAAACGTCCGCTCCGGTCTCCAGAGGCGGCCGGTGCGGTCAGCGGTCTAACGTGATGTTGGCCTTCTGGGCGATGGCTGCGTAGGCCGAGATGTCGCGATCGATCAGGGCCTCGAATTGCTCTGGCGTACTGCCCTCGAGATCGAATCCCATCGCCTCCAGACGCTTGACAAGCTCCGGCTCCTTCAGCGCCTTGGCGAGCTCCGCCGACATTCGGTCCACCACCGGCTTGGGTGTGTTGGCGGGCGCCATCAGCCCGAGCCAGGAGCCCTGAACGATGTTGGGGTAGCCCGACTCGGCCATGGTGGGTACTTCGGGCGCGCACTCGCAACGCTTCGATGCGCTCACGGCCAGCACCTTGAGCTTGCCGGCCTTCACGTGGGGCATGCCGCCCGACGCAGGATCGAAGACATAGTCCACCAGGCCCGTGATCAGGTCAGGCATCAACTTGGCACTGCCGCTGTAGGCTGCATGCGCGCTCTTCCACCCAGCGGTTAGCGAGAACATTTCGCCCAGCAGATGCCCCGTGGATCCGAGGCCCGTCGATGCATAGCTGATCGGCTTGGTTTTGGCCCATTCGACAAACTCCTTGACATCACTGGCAGGCGTCGAGCCGCTGGTGAACAGAAAGAGCGGAATATTCACCATATGGCTCACAGGCATCAGATCACTTGCCTTGTAAGGCAGGCCTTTGGACAGCACCTGATTGGTGGTGTAAGCCGCCGGTATGATCCCGAAGGTGTACCCGTCTGGGGCCGAGCGCGCCAGCTGCGCGGTCGAGATAGTGGTGTTGGCGCCCGGCCTGTTTTCGACGACGACCGACTGCTGCAGTGACGTTGACACAATCTCCATCACCACGCGGGTCACGGTGTCGACGGGGCCGCCGGCCGCATAGGGCACCAACACCTTGATGGGCTTGTCCGGCCACGTATCGGCGAACGCCGATGACGTTGCACACAGAACCAGGGTCGTCGCGAACAGGGCAGAAGTCGCCGCGCGGCGGCTGCCATTCAGAGTAAGGCTCATGGTGTCAGTCCTTCAATAGGGTTGGGTTGAGAAAACAAGCGCTGAAAGGCGCACCGGCGGCTGCCCCGAGACATGTAATCCATCAGAGCTCCTTTCAGTCGATTGCAGGTTACGGCGTCTGCGCGAGTTGTACACGCAACTCACGCTTCAGCACCTTGCCCGACGGATTCCGAGGCAAGGATTCACAGATCACCAGCTTCTTGGGGGTCTTAAAACCACCCA
>CAYXEY010000832.1:0-2275 GCA_964464105.1 uncultured Planctomycetaceae bacterium | reverse complement strand
ACGCGGTTGACGCGGGCGATGGCCTGCATCAGCGTGTGGCCCTGCATCGGCTTGTCGAGGTACAGCGTCGCGAGGCACTTGACGTCGAAGCCCGTCAACCACATCGCGCATACGATGGCGATGCGGAACGGGTGATCCGCCCTCTTGAACTCCTTCTCCAGGTCGCGCTTAACCATCTTCTCGCGATGCAACTCGATGGACAGCGGCTCGTTGCGGTAGTTCTTCCACTTGGCGAATTCAGCGACTTCGCCTTGTTCCTGCGAGACGACGACGCAGGTTTCCGTCGCCTTCATCCACTCCACATGCGCGCGGCGTTGAAGCAGCAGGGCAGTGGGTGGTTTGCCCTTGGCCGCAAACAAGGCCTCCTCAGCGGCCACGTCGACCTCCAGTTGAGCAGCTCTTTCCCGCCACTTGGTGACGATCAGATCGTGCATCTTCACGCACGTGATCTTGTCCAGGCAGACAATCATGGCCTTGCCGCCGCCATTTTCTACCACGCGCCAGCGCTGATGGAAGTGGTCGACAAAGTCATGGGCCACCTTCTCGAGCCGAGTAGGTGAGGTCAACACCGGATAGTCGCGCGCCAGTTCGCGGTAAAGCTTGTCCTCCTTCTCCTCAGTCCACGGGTCGTCCAGCGTGGCGGATTGGCGCGCCGCCTCGATGTGCTGGGTGATGCGTTCGCTGATCTTCGGGTCAACGATCTTTAGTTTCTCGCCCCGGTTTTCATAGAAGAGAGGCAGGGTGGCACCGTCGGCCACTGCACGCTGGAAGTCGTAGATCGAAACATAGTCACCGAATACTTCGCGCGTCAGCTGCTTCTCGCCACTGTCGATCAGTGGAGTGCCGGTGAAGCCAAGAAATTTTGCGCGCGGCAGGCCCTTGCGCATGTTTAGCGCCAGCCGACCATATTGCGTTCGGTGCGCCTCGTCGGACATAACGATAATGTCGTCGCGGTCTGAGTAAGGTTCGGTGACGCGCTCGCGATACTTCTGGATTAGACCGAACACATATCGGCGGTTCTGGTCCTTCAGCATCCGGCGCAGCGCCTCGCTAGTCGAGGCCTGGTCGGTCTTGCTGTTGGCTCGGCCCGCATTCGTGTAGGTCGACGCGATCTGATCGTCGAGCTCGTTGCGGTCTGTGATGATCACGAACGTATAGCTAGCCGAGATCTTGCGGCGGATCTTTTCGGTGAGGAAGATCATTGAATAGGACTTACCTGATCCCTGGGTGTGCCAATACACACCCAAATGTCCGGCGGCGACCTCTGCACGCACCTTGGAGTCGTCTGAAGTCAGACGCTCGATTACCCGGTTGACTCCGAGGAACTGATGATTGCGCGCGACTATCTTCTGCGTGCTGCCGTCGGTTGAATCGAAGACCACAAAATTCTCAACGATATCGAGCAGCCTCTTCTTCTCCAGCATTCCATCTAGCAGGATGGGCAGCAGGGGCATGTCCTTTGCGGGCTCCGGGGCGTCCTCGTCCAGACGTTTCCAGCGATAGAAGTGCTCCTTGGTCGAGGTAATGGAACCGTACTGCGCGTCGTGCCCATTCGAGATCACTACCAGCGCGTTCCAGTGAAACAGGTGTGGGATCGTGTCCAGGTAGTCGCTGAAGTTCTTCTTGTAGGCGCTGTCGACGTGAACCTCGAAGCGCTTGAGCTCAATGAACACCAGCGGCAGGCCATTCACAAAGGCGATGACATCCGGGCGTCGCAGCCACAGGCGGCCACGCACCCATAGCTCCCGCACCGCGACGTAGTGGTTGCGGCTGGCATCGTCGAAGTCGATAAGCCGCAGGCGTTTGTCGACTAGGCGGCCGGCCGCATCGCGATACTTCACCGGTACCCCGTCACGCAGCAGGCGGTGCTTCTCCTCGTTCATCTGCGTAAGAGTCTTGGCAATGTCCTCCTGCACCACTTGCGCCAGCGCATCGGCGTATGCCTCCTCGGGCAAGCCGGAGTTAAGCCGCTTAAGCGCAGCAAGGACCTCGCGGGTGAGCACGACCTCGCGGTCGGAGGACCGTCCAAGCAGGCTGTCCGGGCCAAGTTCGCCCTCGTCCTGCGCGAACACAGTCGCCCAACCCAGCTTCTTTTCGAGAAATTCGGCTGTGGGGGCCTGTATCAGCAGGTCTTCCGAATAGTCCTTTTTCGCCATGTGCTCCGCGCTCTTGGCCTCGGTCTGCAAGCTAGGTCATGCCTACAGGCAATCCTAGGCGTTCCTTGTCAGGTTTCAGGCATTCCGCTATCCTTCAATACAAATGGGTTGCGACTACG
>CAYXEY010000831.1:0-2278 GCA_964464105.1 uncultured Planctomycetaceae bacterium | reverse complement strand
CGGAAGCACGTCAGGCAAAGTCGCACGGACTTCCGCGACGTCCTTCATTTCCGCCAGGGCCATCAAGGCCATCATTCGCGTACGGCTGTTGGGGTCTGAAAGCCGTTTCGCAATCGTCGGAACGGCGGACGGCTTGCCGGTGCGGGCCAGTGCGAGCATGAGAAAATGCTCGCGATTCATACCGGTGTCTGATTCGTCGCGTCCCGGGGAAAAGCGATCCAGAATCCGGGCGAGCGTGTCCGCGGTGGGCTGAAGTTCCTCGGGTTTGAGGGCTCGATCGCGGTCCTGCAGGCGCTTGGCCAGCTCCTGCGCGGCCTGCCAGACTTCCTTGGAATTGGGCATCATGGCCACGTCGAGCGTGCGGCGGCCGTCATCCTGATCGAGCACTTCAAGCAGCTTGGCCACGCTCTTTTGTTGACCCAGTGCCGGCGCACCAAACATGATCACCACGCCCGCCACGGCCAGCATCACGCACACGACGATGGCCGGCACGACCCAGAGCCGGGCCATGAGGCTGGCCGACATCGGTGCCACGGTCGTCGACACATCGCCAACGGCGGTGTCCGCCGGATCGGGCTGCGAGTTGTGTTCCGTATTCGGCATGGTGTCCAGCGTGCCGAGACCTTGCGACAACCTTTGTGAAGTATTTCACAAAGTCTGGCTGAAAAAAATCGGCGGTCCGCAAAGATCCGCCGTTACCAAGCCGCCACACAACCTGCATCACCGCGCGACGGCTATTAACGAAAGTATAACATGGATTATCGAATCCAGCCAATGCAAATGGGCGAATCCCTCGCAGCCCTGGGATTGCCAATTTTGAGGTTTGACCAAACCGGCACCCGCACGATAAACGTACCAGTGGATGGCGACCGTTTCGTCTGAATCGAGATGGCACGAGCCCGCGTCGATACAGCATAACATATTGTGAGATATAAACTTAAATGCGAATACCTCTGTCCGGTCCCGACATCACCCAAGCGGAGAAGGACGCGGTTTGCTCCGTCCTGTCCTCCGGCTCGCTCTCACTCGGTCCCCAGGTTCCCGCCTTTGAAGAGGCCGTCGCCCGCTATGTCGGCGTCAAGCACGCCATCGCCTGCTCCAGTGGCACGACCGGGCTGCACCTCCTGGTGCGGGCCCTGGGCATCGGCTCGGGTGACGAAGTCATCACCACGCCGTTTTCATTCGTCGCCTCGTCCAACTGCGCCATGTTCGAAAACGCGAAACCGGTCTTTGTCGATATCGATCCGGACTCCTGGAACATCGACATCAGTAAGATTGAATCCGCCATCACTCCGCGCACCCGCGCGCTGATTCCGGTGGATGTCTTCGGCACGACGCCCGACATGGACGCCGTCCGCGCCCTCGCCACCCGGCACAAGCTCCGCGTGATCGAGGATTCCTGCGAGGCCCTGGGCGCAAAGTACAAGGGCCGCATGGCCGGTTCGCTGGGTGACGCCGGCGTCTACGGCTTCTACCCCAACAAGCAGATCACCACCGGCGAAGGCGGCATGATCGTCACCAACGATGACGAAATCGACAGACTGTGCCGATCGATGCGCAACCAGGGCCGCGACACCGGCATGGGCTGGCTCTCGCACGAGCGGCTGGGCTACAACTATCGCCTCAGCGACGTGAACTGCGCCATCGGCCTCGTGCAGATGAAACGCATCGACGAGATTCTCGGCAAGCGCGACCGCGTGGCCGGATGGTATCGCGCCCGGCTCGAAAACGAGACGCGCGTCTCCACGCAGAAGATCAGCCCCGACTGCCGCATCAGTTGGTTCGTGTTCGTGGTCAAGCTGGCCGATCGCTACAGCGAGCAGGACCGCAACCGCATCATCCAGTCGCTCCGCGAGCGAGGCATCGGCTGCAGCAATTATTTCGCCCCCATTCACCTTCAGAAGTTCTACCAGGAGGATGTCGGCTGCAAACCCGGCGACTATCCGATCTGCGAGCGTGTCGCCGCCCGCACCATCGCCCTGCCCTTCCACGGAAATATCACCGAATCGCAGGTCGACGAAGTCTGCACGACGTTGAAATCGCTTTTATAGCCATGTCTATTTTTGAATGGGTGCCATGCCGACGGCCTTTGCGTCGGCATGCGACTGCGCGCTAACTCCCCCACTCGCATGATTTGCTCAGCGCCTGCTCCAGCCGCTTCAAATATTCCGCGCACGGAATCTCAATCACGCCAAACCGCCGCAGATGATCCGTCCCGAATTGCACATCCAGCAGCGTGAACCCTTGCCGGCGCATGCGATCCACCAGTCCCACCAGC
>CAYXEY010000830.1:0-2282 GCA_964464105.1 uncultured Planctomycetaceae bacterium | reverse complement strand
GTCCCGCAATGGGGCCTGTCGCATGGCCCAGCGGATACGGCCAGCGATGAACCATGCGGTCTTGTAGGAACCAATGCCGAGCATGCGGTAAAGCTGGAGAGCCGATACGCCCTTCTTAGAGCAGCATGTCATGTAGAACGCGGCGACCCAAACCGACAGCTTGACGTGCGACCGTTCAAAGATGGTCCCGACGGTGACGGTGAACTGCTTGCGGCAGCCCTTAGTCTTGCATTTGTAAACGCCCGCGCGGGTCGCCTTGCCTGCCAGCTTGCCGACCGTCGATGAGCCGCAATGGGCGCAAATGGGGCCGTCTGGCCAGCGGAGGGACTCCAAGTATTCGCGGGCCTGATCTTCGGTCATGGACATGAATTTCTTAGCGTTCATGCCCAAATTTTAACTCAAGACCCGTGGTTTGTCAAGTAGATAATTCCGTGAATTTTCGGTCAAACGTTTCCCGAACATCCCTAACGAGCCTTCGCACGCTTGGGCAGGTATTTGGCTAGGAGTTCAATCGTCGCCGGCGATTGAACGGACGCCTTTCCGAAGCCCGGGACGCCGCCGGCTGAGACTGATGCCGCCTGCGACTCGGGGAAGTTGCTGATCATCATCTTGGGCACCGCGGCGAGGGCCGGATCGTCCTTCGACTGTCGCAGCAATGCGATGCCCTCGCTGCTGTCGTCGAAGACGAGGCGGTTGAACAGCACCAGGTCGTAGTGATTGGCTCTCATCTTCTCGAGCGCGTCCTTCACGAACATCACACGGTCGATGGTCACGTCGAAGTTCTCGGTCAGCATCTGTCGGATCATCGAATGATCGGGATTGCAGTTACCGACATCGAGCAGCCGTGCGGGTTGGGGCATCGATGGTCCTCCAAGGGTGTCAGGCAGCGCGTTCAATTGGCTGGCCGGTTGGCATGTCCAGCAGGTTTGCCCGCCGGGCAGCCGGTCGTTAGAGTCGCGGCGGCATCATAGGAGAAGGCCGCGGCGAAATCCCGGCTTCGATGATCGGCATGGCATCCCTGGCGAAACGAGTCGAACTGATCAACGAATCCGCGACCCTGGCTGTCGCCAACAAGGCCGCGGCCATGCGCCAGGCCGGGCACGACATCGTCGGCTTCGGTGCTGGCGAACCGGACTTCGACACCCCCGAGCACATCAAGGCCGCCGCAAAGGCCGCCCTCGATGCCGGCGAGACCGGTTACGCCAAGCCGACCCACGGCATCCCACAGGCCCGGGCCGCCGTCTGCGAAAAGTTCCGTCGCGATAATGGTCTGAAGTACGAGCCCGATCAGACCATCGTGACCGTCGGTGGCAAGGAGGCCCTTTACCTGGCCTGCCTCGCCCTGCTGGAGCCGGGCGACGAGGTCATCCTGCCGGCGCCTTACTGGGTGAGTTTTCCAGAGCAGGTCAAGCTCTGCGGGGCGCAGGTCGTCTACATCAAGCCCAAGCCCGGTCACGGCTTGCACATTACGCCCGATCAACTTGCCGCCGCACTCACTCCGCGGACCAAGGTCTTCATCTTCAACAGTCCGTCCAACCCCGGCGGTTTCGCCTACACGCCGGAGGAGACGCGGGCGTTTGCCAAGGTGCTCGACGGCCGCGACCTCATTGTCTATTCCGATGAGATGTATGACCGGTTGCGCTACGGCGATCGGCGCGAGCATCTCTCCTTCGCCACAATCAGCCCCTGGTGGTATGACCACACCATCACCTTCAACGCAGCCAGCAAGAGCTACGCCATGACCGGATGGCGCGTGGGTTATGCGGCCGGCCCGGCGAAGATCATCAAGGCCATGGCCAAGTTGCAGAGCCAGACGACCAGCGGCACGGCGACGTTCATTCAACATGCCCTCGCGGCGGCGCTGACCGGCGATCAAGGATGCGTCGAGACGATGCGGGCCGAGTTCGAGCGCCGTGGCCGGCATATGCACGAGCGGCTGATGGCCATGCGCGACGTGAAATGCGTCGAGCCGACCGGCGCGTTCTACTGTTTCCCCGACGTATCGGGCACGTACGAGCGGCTCGGCGTCACCACGAGCCAGGGCTTCTGCGAGGCCCTGATTGAACAAGCCCACGTCGCCTTGGTTCCCGGCGGGGCGTTCGGTCTGGACACGCACGCGCGGCTCTCATTTGCCAACAGCATGGATCACATCGAAAAGGGGCTGGATCGGATCGAGAAGCTGCTGGGTCGGCGCTGACGTTTCGGGGGTTGTTCTGATGGCGAAATCCAAGCCCGCCGCGCCTCGCTTCTGGCTCGTCAAATCCGAGCCGACGTGCTACTCC
>CAYXEY010000829.1:0-2287 GCA_964464105.1 uncultured Planctomycetaceae bacterium | reverse complement strand
TGCGATTGCGGCATCGCATGCGCGTGCTCTCGGCCTTGCCGCAGGTCGCGACCATGCTCGGATTGCTGGGCACGATCTTCGGCATGATCAAGACCTTTCAGGCCGTGGCCGCCTCCGCCAATTCGCTGGGCAAGACCGAACTGCTGGCCCGCGGCATCTTCGAGGCCTGGACCAACACGGCCGCCGGCCTCATCGTCGCCATTCCCGTGCTCATCGCCTACCACGCACTGATGGGCCGCGTGGATTCACTCGCCGCCGAGTTGGACAAGATCGCCACCGATTGGATCGAGCGCGATTTCGAACCAACCTCGACCACTCAAAGCGAATCCGCCGCACCCGCGCCAGCCGCCGCGAAGGCCGCCTGATTTCAGGAGCATCTCCATGTTGATCAAGGATGCCGAACTCGAATCCGCCATTCACATCGATTTCGTGCCGATGGCCGATGTGCTTTTCAATCTACTAATTTTCTTCCTGCTGGCGACAACCGTCGCCCAGGTCGAGCGCGAGATGAACGTGGCGCTGCCGTTTGCCAGCTCGTCGGGCCCGATCAGCACGTCGCTGCGCGAGCTGATCGTCAATGTCGATCAGAAGGGCACGGTCTTCGTAGATGGCCGGCCGATCGAGGGCAATGCCCTGTCCGACCTGATCCGCGATGCCGTCAAGATCAACCCCGAGCAGAAGGTCTCGGTACGCGGCGACAAATCGACCGCATACTCCAACGTCGTACGCGTGCTCGATATCTGCAAGCACAGCGGCATTCAGGAGCCGTATCTCGACACGGTGATGGAAGAGTAGCAGCCTCCCACTGTGGGGGCCGACGAAGCGTCAGTTGTTGACGAGTCGCAATCTGTTGCGAAAGTTCTCATGAAGCGAGTGACATGGATCTGTGGACTGCTGCTCATCGCCGCCGGCGGCGCGGTCTATTGGTCCCTGCGCCCACAGCGCACCGAAGTGCTCACCGATGCGGGGCAGATCCGCGAGCCATCTCAATCTTCGCCTCTTCGCCGTGTGCTCTGGGAGCCCGCCACGCCGCTGCCGCCGCAGATCAACTCCGATCGCGATGATTACGAACCGCGTGTCAGCGCCGACGGACAATCGCTCTTCTTCGTGCGCGGCAAGGCCGGCGGCAGCGCGGACATATACACCTGTCGCGCACGGCCCGGCGGCTGGAGCGATCCGGAGATCCTCGAAGGCGTCAACAGCGATCGCGACGATCTCGGCCCCGCACCATCGGCCGACGGTCAATCGCTCTATTTCTACAGCGATCGCGATGGCGGCCTCGGCGGCTACGACCTCTGGCTCGCCCGCCGCGGACCCGAAGGCTGGCGCACGCCGATCAACCTCGGCCCGGCGGTCAATTCGTCCTTCAACGACTACGGCCCCGCCATCGCCCCCGACGGCGCAACCCTTCTGTTCGCATCCAATCGGCCAAAACCCGGTGAAGATGCCCCGCCGCCCGCCGACGGATGGACCGCCACCCTTCGCGAGGAGTTCACCCATCGCGATTACGACTTGTACGCGGCCGGCGTGTCCGACGCGGGATTTGATCGCGCCACGCCGCTGACTGCTTTGAACACGGCTCGAAACGAAGGCGCGCCCGCCGTCAGCCCATTCGGCGACTTTGTCTATTTCTCATCTGACCGCGACGGAGGCCGCGGCGGATTCGATCTCTATCGTGCCCGGCGCATCCACGGCGAATTCCGGCAGGTCGAGAATCTCGGCTCGGCGGTCAACACCGATGCCAATGAACTCGACCCAGCCATGAGCCTCGGAGGCTATGCGCTTTATTTCAGCAGCAACCGCCCCACCGACGGGAACACCGTCGAATCGCCGCCGCGATATCGACTTTATTCGACAACATCGCGCGAAGTCTTCGCCGAAATTGAACTTGCATCGGCGCGGGTCGATTGGTCTGCCATCTGGCAACAGATCCGGCCCAACCTGATGTGGGCCTTGTTGGCGCTGCTGCTCCTTGCATTGCTAATTGCACTGCTGCGCGATGCCCGCCGCCGCAAGCTCAGCCTGTTGGCCCGCTGTCTCATCGCGTCGCTCGCCACCCACCTGCTCATCATGTTCCTGCTCAACTTCTGGCGCGTGACCGCGGGTGTCGTCGAAGGCGTTCGCCGGGGTGGACGCATCCAGGTTGCTTTCTCCGGTTCAGGCGCGTCCACCGGCGGAGGCATCACCGGACAGATTCGCGGCGGATTGACCAATGTCACCATGCCGGCGCCAAGCATGGCCGCGCCGGCCCGCGTCGCGGATCTGGTCGAGACCTACAATCGCGGCA
>CAYXEY010000828.1:0-2290 GCA_964464105.1 uncultured Planctomycetaceae bacterium | reverse complement strand
CAGCCGCAAGCTCGTGGGCCTGGATTATTCCGCGGCCATGTGCAGTGTGGCGGGTGAGAAGGCCTCGCTCATCCCAGAATCCCCGCCGCGCTTCGTGAATGGGGATGCCGAGCATTTGCCTTTTGCCGACGGCTCATTCGACGTGGTCACATGCAGCAATTCGTTCCACCATTATCCGCACCAGGACCTGGCCGTTCGCGAGATGGTCCGCGTATTGCGGCCGGGAGGGCGGCTCATGCTGATCGACGGCTTCCGAGACAACGTGATCGGCTGGGTGGTCTTCGATGTGTTTATCACCCGGGGCGAGAGCACGCCCGAGGCCCCGGTGCACCACGCCCCGTGGTCGCTCATGCGGCGGTATTTCGCCGAGGCGGGGCTGGTCGACATTCATCAGAAGAAAGAGGGCATCTGGGTGCCGATCTTTCTGACGGTCGGGCAGAAGACGTAGGCCGCAGAAACCGCATGCCGGGGCGCAGTTTCCGCGAGGCCCGGCGATCCGTGTAGGATACGAAACTCAGTCACGACGCCGCGCCATCATGTCGACATGAGTCGCTTTGATGGCGGGCGCAGCCCACGGGCCGCCGCATGACCGGCACAGGTTCAAGCGAATCGATTCATCAAAAGCACCTGCATGACCTGCAGGCGGTTCTGGCAGTGTCTCGCGATCTGGCGGGGATGCTCTCGCTGGAGCCAATCCTGGCCCGGGTCGAGCAGGCTGCGCGGGCCGTGCTGGAATGCGATCGCGCGACGGTCTTCATCTACGACAAAGACAAGGACGAGCTGTACAGCCGCATGGCCACCGGCGTGGAGCAGATCCGCTTCAGCGCCAGCCGCGGCATCGCCGGCGAGGTCGTGCGCACCGGGCAGATCATCAATGTGCCCGATGCCTATGCCGACCCGCGGTTCAATCCTGAAATCGACAAGAAGACGGGATATGTCACGCGCAACATCCTCTCGTTCCCGCTGCTGGGGTTCGAGAACGAGCCGGTCGGCGTGCTGCAAGTGCTCAACAAGCGCGAGGGCTCGTTCGATCCGTGGGATGAGGAGTTGGTGCACACCTTCGGGGCGCAAGTCGGCGTGGCGGTGCAGCGGCAGATGCTGCTGGACCAATATGCTGAAAAGCAGCGCATGCAGCGCGACATGAACATCGCGCGGTCGATTCAGCAGAGTTACATTCCATCCAAGCCCGCCGAGGCCGCGGGATTCGAGATCGCCGGTTGGAACAAACCGGCCGATGAGACCGGCGGCGACTGTTTTGATTTTCTTACGCTGCCCAACGGCGACATCGCCATCATGCTGGCCGACGCGACCGGACACGGCATCGGCCCGGCCCTGGTGATTTCGCCATGCCGGGCCATGTTCCGCGGGGCCGTGTCGGTCATGCCGAACCTTGGCGAAGTGGTGGGGCTGGTCAACAATCTGCTGTCCGACGATCTGCCGGGCGATCGCTTCGTTACGTCTTTTTTCGGCAGGCTGTCGCCGACTGATTCGGTTCTGACGTTCCTCAGCGCCGGACACGGACCGCTGCTGTACTACACGGCTGCTACCAATCACGTGGCAGAGATGCCGGCCGGGGGCGTGCCGCTGGGGATCGTGCGTGATTTTCCTTATGGCGAGCCAAAGCAGATCGCCATGCAGCGCGGCGACATGATGGTGCTGATCACCGACGGTTTCTTCGAGTGGGTCGGCGCCGGCGGCGAGCAATTCGGCACGCAGCGGATTGGTGAGATCGTGAGCGCTTTGCGCGAGAGGCCATGCGGCGAGATCATCCAGGCGATTTACGACGCGGTGCTGAAGTTCTCCGAAGGCACGCCACAGGCAGATGATCTGACGGCGGTGATTATCAAGAAGCTGTGAATGCCGCCCCGCGATTCGCATAGGTGCGACAAACGCTCTACGGCGTCAGCAAATCCACGAAACCTTTCACGTCCCGACCATTGACACTGCCGTCTGGTTGCATGTCGCCGTTGAGAATGTTGCAGCCGGTGAATCCGGCGGGATCGACCAGTGCTTGCACGAACGGCGGGATGTCAGCGACGTTGACTGCGCAATCGCAGTTCATGTCGCCGGGGCCGGCGCTGGTGCAAGCGTCGATCACGAAGACGTACGCCGCACCGGACTGTTGGGCGCTGTTGCTGGCTTCGTTGCCATTCACGCCGGTCGCGTTGCTGTCCTCCTGATTGACGCCGACGACCACGGTGTCGCCCGAGACGGCCACCACTTGTCCAAATACGTCGTTTGTCTCTGTGTTCGAGGCCTTGAGGTAGGCCTGCTGGGTCCAGGTCGTTCC
>CAYXEY010000827.1:0-2302 GCA_964464105.1 uncultured Planctomycetaceae bacterium | reverse complement strand
TCAGGATCTTCCAGATCGTCTGCTGGGCGATGCGATGGTTGTTGTTGAACTCGAGCCGATTGGCTTTGGGGTCATACCGGACGAAATCGATGATGCCATGGCGACCCGGGCCCTTGCCGGTCATAAAGGTGGTCCAGGCGGCCGGCGTAATCGGCGGGCGGGTTGATTCGAGCGGTCCGTAAACGCCATCCTCGATGATGGACTTGAGATGGGGCATCCGCCCCGCCTTCATCAGCGGGTCGAGCACGTCGTAGGTGGCGCCGTCGAGGCCAATGAGCAGCACGCGGCCGAATCGGGGAGCATCATCATGGGGGTGGAAGTCTGTCTTCACCGATCGGTTGCCTCATGGGCGGGAGTTCGCGCCGGCCCCGCCGCGCTGCGAGGCCCCTCCCACTGTCCTGCCATCCTACCTATATAACGACAATCCGGCAATGCAGGCTTGCCTTTCTATCCGGCGCAAGCCCCTGCGGATGCAAGAACTAGCCGCTTCGGGCCGCCCCAATTGTGGTTTTTTGACGGATGAAGAAGCGAGTCATAAACTGGGTTTCATCGTTCTCGCCTCCAGCAGCAAAGGGGGCAGCCCTGGCCCCACGACAGCATTCATGACTTCATCCAAGCCCCCGACTACTTACTCCCTTCACGAACTCGACAAACATCTGAACGCCGCGGGCATGCCTTGCGAAGTTTGTGGCATTGGTGAAAAGCGCATCGTCGCGGTCAACACGCTCGACGACGCGGGGCCGGATGACCTGAGCTTTCTGTCGAATGCGAAATATGTCGAGGGTCTCAAGACCACGAAGGCCGGCGCGGTCATCGTGGCGAAAGACCAGGAAGTCCCCGGGGGCATGACAGTTCTTCGTGCCGCCGATGCCTATGCGGCCATGGCCATGCTTGTTCTGCATATCCATGGCTGGCGCAAGCATCCGGCGCCAAGCACGAGTTTCCCTGCGGTTATTCATCCGACGGCCCTCATTGGCCCGGGCGCGAACATTCATCACGGCGTGACCATCGCGGAGAACGTCGTCGTCGGGCGTAACGCGGTGATGTACCCCGGCGTGTATGTCGCCGACGGCTGCCGCATCGGCGACGACTGTGTGCTCTATCCCAACGTGGTGCTGTACGACGGCTCGGTGCTGGGAAACCGCGTCACGATTCACGCCGGCACGATCATCGGCGAGGACGGCCTTGGGTACGCTCCAGTCAAGGGCAAGTGGCAGAAAATCCCGCAGGTCGGCACCGTCGAAATCGCCGACGACGTGGAGGTTGGCTCGAACTGCTCGATCGATCGCGCTACCCTCGGAAAGACGCTTATCGGCAGCGGCACCAAGTTCAGCAATCTCATCGCCATCGGACACGGCACCAAGATCGGCGCCGACTGCATGTTCGTCGCACAGGTGGGCATCGCTGGATCGGTTGATGTCGGCAATCACGTGACCATGGCGGGTAAAGTCGGCGTCGCAGGACATCTCACCATCGGCGACAATGCCCAGATCGCGGCGATGGCCGGCGTCATGCGCGACGTACCGCCCAACATGCGCATGATGGGCGCGCCGGCAGTGGAGATGACCGAAGCGGCGCGGAGCATGTCGCTGGTGATGAAACTGCCCGAGATGCGAAAGCAATTGCGCAAGCTGGAGCAGCAGGTGGAGAAGCTGCTGGGCGAACGTGGGACGTAGAATCGGGGTGGCATGGCAGCAGCCGTTTGCGGCCATGCACCCGTGTGGGGAATCACCAATGAAATCAACCCGAACCGCCACATCGGCCCTCGACGGCAGCTTTCTCGAAACGCGCTGCAAGATTATTGAGATCGCCGCCAATCTCGATCGCATTGCGCAGTCCCCGAATGCTTCGAACATCTCCGCTGATCGACGCATGTCGCAATTGACCACGGCCCTGGCAATATTGCTCGACGGCAACGCTGACAAGGCCCGGCGCTGCCAGATGGCGTTTTCACTGCCCTATGAAGAGGGCTGGCACGACCGATTCAAGCGTTCATGAAATCCATCGCCCTTGGTCTTTTGCTCGTTCTCTCGGCGTCCGACCCGGCGCTGCCGCCCGAGCAGATGGTCCGCGCAGCCCGTGAGGACGCCCAGCGCCGCTTGGCGCAGAAACTCCAATCGCTTCGCGTGGACGCAAAACTGACCCTCGCCGAGTGCCTCGACGCGGAAGAACGTGGCGAGACCGCCCTGCTTGCCATCGCGGGTCGCGCCCGCGACATCGGCACGCCCATTGTTTACGGCGACCAAGCGGTTGAGCTGCATCTGATACTGCCGGCGGCGGATGTTCGCGACGAGGTGCGATC
>CAYXEY010000826.1:0-2304 GCA_964464105.1 uncultured Planctomycetaceae bacterium | reverse complement strand
AGTTCGACACCGCGGCGAGGCGGATGGGAAGTTTCTCCTCGTCTAACATCGCATCGCAATACAGGGCGGTAAGGCTGACCTCGGCCGTGCCGACGAGGCTCTTGCCATCGCGCTCGGCGCGATAGGCCTGTTCCTCACCGCCCGGGTAGTAACCCGTGCCGTACATCATTTCATCGCGCACCAGCACGGGGATGGTGACCGGCGTGAAGCCGCGCGAAATGATTGTGTCCATCGCGAGCCGTAGAATAGCGTGATGCAGCAGGCTGCCGGCGCCGAGCAGCAGGTAATTGCGCGTGCCCGCCAGCTTCACGCCGCGTTCGATGTCCAGAATGCCCAGCGATTCGCCCAGCTGCACGTGATCCTTCGGCTCGAAGTCGAACTTCCGCGGCTCGCCCCAGCGGCGCACCTCGACGTTGCCGCTGTCGTCCTTGCCGATCGGGGTCTTGGCTGACGGCACCTGCGGCACGGTCAGCATCAGGGCCTTGAACTCGTCGGCGTTGGTCTTGGCCTCTTCCTCAAGCTGCTTGATCCGCTCCTTGATGCCCGCCGATTCAGCTTGCAGCTTGTCGCCCTCGGCCCGAATGTCCGCCTCGGTGCGGCCTTCAGCGAGCGCCCGCTGAAACCAGCTCGACTTCGGATTCTTGTAGTTCCCGATCTGGCTGGACATCTCCTTGCTTTGATTGCGAAGCTGGTCGCTCTCCGCCTGGATTTCCCGGCGGCGATTGTCGACGGCCAGAAGCTTGTCCAGGTCACAACCGGAACGCTTATCGGCAATGGCCTTGCGGACGGCGGCCTCGTGGTCACGGATGAACTTGATATCGAGCATGGACGACTCCAAAAGCGAATAGCCGTAAGCCATTGGCCGTTAGCTACTAACGAATCAGGGTGAATGATATTGGAATCGGTCGGCAAGTGCAGCGAGACAGCCGATCAACAGGTATAAATGCGGCAGGGGGCGGCTGCTCCCCGATTCGAGAGGGCTGCTCGGCATGAAATTCAAACGCGCATTATTAAGCCTCGCAGGGGTCATGGTTGTCATTGTCGGCGGGGGAGTGGCCTGTCCGCTCGATCCCGGCGCGGGCTTTCCCAAGACCGCGGCCTGGACGCCCGCAACGGTCAACGCCGACGCGGCCCGCACGCCGCTGCCCATTGTGCTTGCCGATCTCAACGGCGACACCCGGTTGGACGCCGTGGTCGGATACCGCGAGGTGCAGAACACCAATCCGGTGGTCATCGCATACTTCCAGACTGAGAACGCGACGTTTACGCCGGTCGAGCTGCGCCGCAATGCCGACATGGTCTCGATCACTTCGCTTGCCGTCGGCGACATCGACGGCGACACCATTCTTGATGTCGTCGTGGGTTGCAACGGGCGGATTGTCTATCTGCGGGCGAGTGCCGATCCGACCGTGGCCGCCAACTGGACGGGCACGACCGTCGACAATACGACGGGCGCGGGCATTGGAACGTGGACCGATGTCGCCATCGTGGATGTCGATGCGGCGAACAGCCTGGATATCGTCGCATCGAACAGCACGCCGGGTCGGCTGAGTTGGCTCCGCGCCCCGGCCGGCGCCGTGAACGGCACGGGCTGGACGCGGTTTGACATCGATGCCGCCACGCGAGCCGGCGCTTCGTCGCTCGTGGTGGGTGACATCAACGGCGACACTCGCACCGATGTGTACTCTTGCGCTCCGGGGGAGACGGCGGCGCGGGTCGCCTGGTATCGCAATCCCGGCGGCGACTCGACCGCGGCTTGGAGCAAGTTCACCGTGGGCAACCTGAGCGACGCCACGCGCATGGCCGTGGGCGATCTCGACAAAGATGGAGATGCGGATGTCGTGGTCACGAGTCCCACGCTGGGGCAGCTTGGCTGGTACATCCGGCCCACGGACGCGACCACGGCCTGGTCAGGGTTTCTGCTGACGGAATACAACACCGCCACGCCCGCCGATGTGAAGATCGTCGACGTTGATGGGAACGGTCAGAACGACGTGATCGCCACCACCACCTCGCCGGGCACCCTGCGGTGGTTCACGCCGGTCGGGGCAGTCACCAATCAGTGGGTCGAAAACAACCTCGCCGACCTGGGCGACATTTCGGCACGGCGAATCGCCGTGGGCAACGTGAATGTAGGTCAGCGGCAGGACGTGGTTGGAACGCGGCAAGCCAATGATCCGGCGAATGACGTGGTCACCTGGTTCGCGAATCCGGAATAGCAAGCGTACGCGTGAAACGAGGACGCGTCGCTGCGGCGGTCGCCCAGCCTTGCGGCCGAGAATTCGAGCGGCAGAATCCCTCGTC
>CAYXEY010000825.1:0-2327 GCA_964464105.1 uncultured Planctomycetaceae bacterium | reverse complement strand
CTGCAGCCTGCGCCGTGCAACATTTCTCTTCATATTGAGTAGTGCCCTGACCGCAGCGGCCTCGGCCCGCGGCGCGACGATTTACGAAACCACCGACCCCGGTGGATTTCTCGGATACTGGGGACCGGATGTGTTCATCAGCCAATCGGTGGGCGTTCGATTC
This sequence comes from uncultured Planctomycetaceae bacterium, assembly GCA_964464105.1. Classification (GTDB taxonomy): domain Bacteria; phylum Planctomycetota; class Phycisphaerae; order UBA1845; family UTPLA1; genus CAYXEY01. The sequence continues at coordinate 2,164 of CAYXEY010000825.1, read as the reverse complement.
ACGCCGGCCGCCGATCACACCTTCGATTCCGCCGGCCTGTGGTTCATGAACAATGACTTCGACGGCAATGTTCACGCGCTGGTGCGCGTCACCCTGAGAACCGACGACACGTCGACGCCGGGGGTGAGCATCCCCTCCACTGTCATCCTTGAGGAGATGTTCCTCACCGTCACCACGACCGGTTGGGATCCGGTGATAGAGATGGTTGTCTCCACGCTGCATCCGCGGCTTTGCGCGGGTCGGAATTACTGGATCGTGGCCGAATCCAACGTACAAGCCGGCGTGAACGGCGTGTGGGTCATGGCCGGCGAAAGCACTGGTTTCGCGGCCAACACCGATCAGAGCCAGACCAACTGGCAGCCCGGCGGCATGGGCGCCGTTCCCGCGACGCGCGTCTTCGGCACGCCCGTGGTCGTGGGCGATGTGGATGGCAATGGCACGGCCAATGGTCTCGACGTCGCGCGATTCGTTCGCGCCGCCCTAGGCGCACCGGTCAATCCCGGCGACGTCGGCCGTGCGGACATGAACTGCGACGAAGTCATCAACCAGCTCGACGTGACGGCGCTCCTGAACGCGCTGTTAGATTGACGACGATACTCGGCTCCGATTGAAATCACGCCGCTCGCCGCGCGAGGCACTGCTGTATCCGCGCCATGGTGCGTGGCTTGCCCAGCAGGGCCAGCGATTCGCCGATGGCCGGACTGACGGTGCGCCCGGTAATGGCCACGCGCAGCGGCTGGGCCACGTCGTTGAGCTTGACGCCGTTGGCCTCGCAGAACGCCTTCAGGGCCGCGTCAATCGTCGCCGGCGACCAATCGGCAACTGCAGCGAGCGCGGGCGAGAGCTTCTCAAGAATGCCGTAGCCCCCCTTCTTTTCCATCACCTTGGCCACCGCGTCGGCGTCGAACATGACGATGTCGTCGGACTGGAAGAGCGGACCCACCTTGGCATCGACGTCGCGAAACGTGCGAAAGCCCTTGCAGAGGCGCAGGGCCTTGTCGAGCGTGGCATCGTCCAGCCCCGCAAGGGGAGCCCCCGACACCGCCGCATAGTCGCGATACGCGGCCCGCAGCCGATCCGGCATACCCATCTCCGCGTATTTTGTATTGACCGACAGCAGCTTTTCGCGATCGAACCGCCCCTGCGTCTTGTTGATCCGATCGAGCGAGAATGCCTCGCGCATCTCGTTCAGTGACAGAATCTCGCGATCGTGGCCCGGCGACCAGCCGATCAGCGCGACGAAGTTCAATACGGCCTCGGGCAAGTAACCGGCGGCGCGAAAGTCGTGCACGTCAATTTCGGGAATGATCGCACCGGTGGTCATCGCCGCCGCCGCGAGCTGCGCCGAATCGAACTCGCCGTCCACCTTGTCGAGCCAGCGTTCGGCCGCCTCAACCGTGGAACCGACCGTTCGCGCCAGGTCCGCGGCCATCCACTTGGCCTTTTTCATGCGGTCCTTCACCGCCGCCCGCACCACCTTGTGCTTGTCGCGCTTGCTCATCTTGGTGCCGTCGATGTTGAAGACCAGCGGCAAGTGCGCGAACTTCGGGATCGGATAACCCAACGCCCGCATGATGAACACGTGCTTGGGCGTGTTCATCAGATGCTCCTGGGCCCGGAGCACGTGCGAGATCTTCATGTGGTAGTCGTCCACCACCACCGCGAAATGATAAGTCGGCCAGCCGTTCGACTTCACGATGACCAGGTCTTCCAGCTCGCCGGCGGCAAAGCTGACATCCCCCAGAATCTCATCGTGTACGGTGATCGGCTCGTCCGGAACCTTGAAGCGAACCACGACCGGTCGCCCCTCGGCGCGGGCCTTCTCGGCATCGGCCTCGGTGGGCAGTTTGTCGGGCCGCTGGTACTTAAACACCGTGCCGCGCGACTCGGCCTCCTTGCGCTTCGCGTTCAACTCCTCGTTGGTGTCAAACGCGTAGTAGGCCTTGCCCGACTTGAGCAGCTTCGCCGCCGCGTCGTCGTACATGCCACGACGTTCGCTCTGGCGATATGGCGCGGTCGGACCGCCGACATCCGGTCCTTCATCCCATTGCAAGCCGAGCCAGCGGAGGTCATCCAGCAGCTTCTCCTCGGCCCCGGGAATGTTCCGGTCGATATCGGTGTCTTCAATTCGAATAATGAACTTGCCATCGTTTCGACGGGCATA
>CAYXEY010000824.1:0-2342 GCA_964464105.1 uncultured Planctomycetaceae bacterium | reverse complement strand
CGCCGTGATGTCGCCCGAGTTGACCTGTCCGTCGCCATCCACATCGCCTGCCGGCCGTGCGCCGCAACCGGCGTAGGTGCGTGCCTCGATGGCATCGACCGGCTCAAGGATTCCGTCGCCGTCGACATCGAGGAAGAGGATGATCTGGAAGAACTCGAACGGCTCGTGGGCCAGCGCGGCGACGTCGACCGGAATGGTGTTCGTGCCACCCTGCGGCACCGAGAGGTTTCCGATATAGCGCGTGCCCGGCGGCAGACCGTTGAGGCTCAGCACCTGCTGATCCGGGTCGCCATCGGCCTGAATCTGAATCTTGTAGGGCACGTTTTCATTGGGATCGTTGGCATTCGAAATCACCCACGAGATCGATTTAGACATCCCCACGGGCACAAAGATGTGACCGATCGACACGCCGACCGAGGTGCCGGCGGTGAAGCACTTCAGGCTGATCGCGCCCAGCTTGCCCTGGCTCGTCACGGTGGTGCTGGTCGCCGTATTCGTGGCCGAGAACTGATAGCAGCTCGTCTGACCCGGTGTGAGGCCGACCGGGCGAACGATGCTCGAGTTGATGACCGGCACCGACACGCAGGAGCCGGGGCCGACGGTCACCGTGCCGGCCGGCGGAGTGAACGTGATCGGGGTCATGATCGTGCAGCCCGCGCCGGCGAGCGGGCCGCTGAGCGACCAATTGTAGACCTGCGGCGTCAGGCTGTAGTTGCAGATGGTCTGCACTGGCGAAAGCACACTTTGGTTGGAACAGTACGTAAGCAGGGCGGCCTGAGCGCTGTCGCGACACTTGCCGCTCTTGCCGGCGTTGTAGATCGCCTGCACCTCGGTCGCGGTGAGAGCACGATTGAACAACTCGACTTCGTCGATATTTCCGCGGAAATGGGTCACTGCGGAGAAGCCGGGGCAGGGGCCGCCGACGCGAAGCGGTGCGGAGTTGGAGATCGAACCCGATCGCGGCGTAGGATCGAATGTCGTGGCCACGCCATCGACGTAGAGCTGCAAGCCGGTGGTGCTGTTGCGGGTCACGCTCACGGCCACGTGGTGCCAATTGCCGTCGCCGACAAAGCCCGGCGTGCCGGGCGCCGTGAAGGTTGACGCCGTGCCATCCGCAAGGATGAACGTCAATTGCCCCGAAGACATGCCGAGTGCAAACCCGACCTGTCCCGTGATGCGCTTGTCCACGAAGACGCGCGGGGCAACCGCATCGGCCGCGAGGATCCAGGCGTCGACCGAGAAGTTGCCCGTGCCGAAGTTGTTGTTCGTGGCGCTGGGGGCATCAACGTACTGATTGATGCCGTTGAAGTTCCGCGAGGCATTCACCATGCCCAGCATGCTGATCGGGCCGTTGGTGTAAGTGCCATTGGGCGAGCCGGCGATATTGTCGGCGAAGATGCCGGTCAGTTCGTCGAACGGGAACCAGACCACCATGCCGTTGGGCGGACGCGCGCACGGCGACGAGCAGGCGATCTCGATGTCGCCGATTTCCATTTTATCGCTGAATGTATAAATGCCGTTCATATCGCGCAGTGCACTATTGGTCACGTTGCCGCCGGTGCAGGGCAGACTCTGGAATCCGTAGATTGTCTGCGGGAAGGCCTGCAGGTAATCGCCAGTGGCATAGACGCGGCCGGTCGCATCGAAATCGTTGCCGCCGGCGGTGTTGGCGCCGCTCATGATGCCGATGGAGTACGAGTTTCCGCTGGGCCACCACGCCGGGCCGATCTTCTTGTACTCCAGTAAGCGCGAGTCGTGAGCCGAGGGATAAGTCTCGTTGGACATGCAGCGTTCGGACAGGAGCATGCACGACGTCTTTGAGAAACTGATGTCGGCGACTGGATTGGAGTAATACGCCGAGCCGCTCGGGAACGGTCGCGGCGGCAGGGTGATCTCAAGTTGCGAGACGCCGGTGAAGTCGCCCGACCCATTGAGGGCGATCGAGCGAATGGTGTTGGCGGCGGTGGCGCTGGGCCGGCCGATGTCTTCGCTCCAGACCGAGTAATACACACGATTCTGGAAGGTTCCCACGCCCCAGATCAGTTCGCCGAGCGGCGGATAGCCGGCTGCGTCGCCGGGTTCGGCCGCTCCGCCGGCGGCAATTGTGCCGCTGGCGTGATCGAAGGTGCTGAGCACCACTCCGGCCGAGTTGATGCGATAAATACGTCCGTCTTCAGTGTTGGTCACGAAAAACTGGTCGCGTACGGCGTCGTAATCAATGTTGCCCAGGCCGGTGAGTCCGCTGTTGGGCAGGTTGGCGAATACGCTGATCGCGCCGGTCACGTTCGAGACCTTGTAGACCGTACCCAGGTTGCCGGACAGGCCGAGGTCGTCGATGCCGT
>CAYXEY010000823.1:0-2344 GCA_964464105.1 uncultured Planctomycetaceae bacterium | reverse complement strand
CTCGGGCACGTGCCATCATCAAATCCCGGCTGGACCATCGGAAGCGACGCGACAACTCTGAAACTGGGGCTGAATACACAGTCGCATCATTAACGAACGACATTGCGAGCAAGACGGAGGCCAAAGACTCTTACGTTCGACAGGCACAGATAAAGGAAGGCCGCTTGTTCTTGCTAATGGACAGCTTAGCGACGCTATGGGAAGACGCAGCCCTCAAGAGTCTGCTACAGGAAGAGGGCCTCGACAATCGACCTGAGTTGGCTGGGACGTACAGTGTTGCGCCAACTCAGAATTGAAAAAGTGTTTGGGGGAATGCTTGAGATGGAAGAATCCAAGGCTATAGACATTCCAATTAGTTTGCTTCGGCCGTTGCGACCCCGGGAGATCAGCAAGAGAGAATACAATCGTATTCTTGCGAGCATCAAGGCGACAGGCCTCATCGAACCGCTCATCGTTTATCCCGAGGGAGATGGTTATGTGATCCTGGATGGTGTCCAACGATTTCGAGCATTGGCGGAGCTCAATGTCGAGACAGTTCCATGCTTGGTCGGGCAACGCCGTGAGGCTTTCACCGGCAATAGGATGGTCAATCGGGTCTCTCCTATCCAAGAGAATCGAATGATCGAGCGATCGCTCAGTGAACTTGATGAAGGCACGATTGCTGCAGCGCTCGGCATTTCCGGTATTTCTCATCGCATGAAGAAGACACTGCTCAAGCAGCTCCACCCTTCCGTGTCAGCCGCCTACGACGCTGGAAAGGTCACACGGACCTGCGCCAAGGAACTGACACTGGTCAAGCCGGATCGGCAAAAGGAAATACTAAAGGCAATGGAGAGCTATAACGATTTTAGTCTTCCATTCGCCAAGGCGTTGATCCTCAAGACTGTGCCAGCGCAGCGTGTCCCAGGCCACCGCAAGAGGGAACTTTGGGAACGAGGTGCTCAGCGCCGAAGTGATCTTTTGAATAGGCTGGCCGATGCCGAACAGAAGCACGACTTTTACTCGCGTCTCTATAAGCAATATACGATTGACCTGCTTCGCCTGGCCGTGTACGCGCGCGCTTTGCTCACGAATGCCCGAGTCCGTTCCTATCTGGATGAACATCATCCCAGCATCGTAGAGCGGTTTGAGAGTGTCATAGCGGATTCCAAGGAGTAGCGGGAGTGGCAAAGCTCACGCGTCAAGTGATCATTCGCCAGCTTCTTGAACGCGAGTCGGCGGGTCTGCCGCTGAATCTGCGACGGCCCGGAGGAGTAGAGATTGCGTTCTACAGCGCTGCGAAGCGTATTTTCGGGAACTGGCAAAATGCCTTGTTAGCCGCTGGAATCGCGCCGGAGAAGACACGCTCACGGGAATCCTGGCCACCTACGCGCATACTTTCAATGATCCGAATGCTGGCGCGACGCCGCAGGCCTCTTCAGCCGGTCGAGCTCAAACAGCATTATCCATCGCTATTGGGTGCTGCGCGGCGGCAGTTTGGGTCTTGGCAGAATGCCATATTGAGCGCCGGCGTGGACCCCTTGAAGCTGCAAGCCAGTCCACGATGGACGCGCGAGCAAATCATCGAAGCGGTGTTGATTCGTGCCCTCCGGAACGAGCCGTTGAGACAGAAATGCGTTCGTCCGCGATCTTTGGCAAATGCTGCCTACCGAGTTTTTGGAAGCTGGGCACAAGCCCTTTCGGCAGCCGGCGTCGACCTTAATCGCCATACCGAAACGCCATGTGACGCCAGTACATCGATGGGGAGGCGAACCGTGCGAAAGAGGCCCGTTAGTCCTTACCAGACCCATGTCGCCGTGATCGATGCGATTCACGCCCGTCAGCGACGGGACCTCTCGGTCAAATCCGTAATCGTGTTTCGAGAAGACCTGCCACTCTATAGGGCTGCTCAACGCTTGTTCGTCTGCTGGGGGCGTGCATTAGCTGCCGCAGATGACGGGAGCGCCGTCACTTGCACGCCAGAGTTCGGCGCATGGCACCCGGCCTGTTTGAGACGACGCGAGCAATTGCAACCATAGGTGAAACAAACGATTACAGTCGCCAGTCTCAAAGTCTCAACTATTCGCAAAACCCCTATGCAGGCAATCTGATGACCCGAAAGGAGCGACCCGCTGTACTGCCGCGCGAAGTCATCACGCTTACATCCTACGCCATGCTCAATTTGTATCTTGCAAAGTTCGCTGCACGCGAACTTGGGCTCGTTCTCCTCATTGGACGACACGGAACTGGAAAGACGGAAAGCGTTCGGCGGGCCCTCAAAACATCGATTGAGGTGCGACCCGGTGACCCGCCGGATCAGTCTTATGCCCTCTGCGTTGAGGGTCATGCCCAACCATTTGGGCTC
>CAYXEY010000822.1:0-2345 GCA_964464105.1 uncultured Planctomycetaceae bacterium | reverse complement strand
GGCAATCACTTCGTCGAGTTTCAGGCCGACGAAGAGGATCGCCTGTGGCTCATGCTGCACAGTGGTTCGCGGCACATGGGGCAGGCAATCAACAACCTGCACCGCCGCAACGGCGTACGTGCGGGTGGCGGGCTGTATCACCTCGATTCGGAGTCCGACGCGGGCCGCGCATATCTCGCGGACGTCGAGTGGGCGCGAGCCTTCGCGGATTCCAATCGTCGCTGCATGTTGAATGCGATTGCAGACACGATGGCCGAGTTATTCGGCATCGCATCGCTGCCCGACACATTGCTGGCCTGCGACCACAACCATGTTCGCCGTGAGCGTCACGGTGAGCGGGATCTTTGGATTCATCGCAAAGGAGCGGTGTCCGCGAGGGACGGCGAGGCGGGCATCATTCCCGGATCGATGGGTACGTGGAGTTTTCACACCATCGGCCGCGGCTGCGCCGATGCGCTGCTTTCGAGTTCGCACGGCGCCGGTCGGGCGATGAGCCGATCGGATGCACGTCGGCGAATACCGAAGCGGAAGCTGGTACAGCAATTGGGCGACGTCTGGTTCGACGAACGCCTTGCCGACAAGCTCTGCGAAGAGGCGCCGTCAGCATATAAGGACATCGAAGCGGTGTTTCGAGCCCAGCGCGAATTGACCCGGATCGTCCGGCGGCTGACACCGGTGCTCGTTTATAAGGGCGTGTGACCGAATCCATAAGATGTTTAATTATAATAACTTATGTGAATTATTCTTGGGCCTATTGACAGAACGTCGATATATTCTATCATCCGCATATACGGATGAATGGTATGGCGGTCACTTCTCCCATTTCATTGCCCGACTCCAGTGCAGAGGCACTGCGCGCGTTGGGCGATGAGGTTCGGCAGTCGATCGTGCGGCTGCTGATCAAGGAGGAATTGGGCGTCAACGAACTGGTCGAAATCTTGCGGTTGCCGCAGTCGACCGTGTCGCGGCATTTGAAGGTGCTGCGCGAGGCCGACTGGTTGGCGGATCGGCGAATCGGAACGGCAACGATGTATCGCGCCGCCGGTCAAGCGACAGTCGGCGATGTTCGTCAGGTACTGCTCACCTGGCTTGAGGCGCAGCCGCTGGCCAAGCCGATGGCGGCGCGATTGGAGCGGGTGCTGCAGCGCCGACGGGATGAGTCGACCGGGTTCTTCGATCGCCTCGGTTCGCGGTGGGATCAACTTCGATCCTCCGCATTCGGCGATGCGTTCGCATTCGAGGCGATGCTCGGACTCCTGCCGCGCGAATGGAATGTTGCCGACATTGGAACAGGCACGGGCTTCTTGTTGCCATCGCTGGCGGCTCGGTTTGCAAAGGTGATTGCCGTCGATGGCTCGAATGAGATGCTTGGATGTGCAAGGCGGCGTGTGGACGATGCAGTCGCGACGAACGTAGATTTTCGACAGGGCGATCTCGGCAAGCTGCCGATCGCTGACGGCGCATGCGATGCGGCGATTGCCTGTCTCGTGCTGCATCACGTGGCAAAACCGCAGGAGGCGTTGGTTGAACTGCATCGCATTCTGCGGCCCGGCGGGCGGGCGTTGATCGTCGAGCAGAAGGCTCATGAGAATCAAGAGTTTTACGAAACCATGCAGGATCTATGGTGGGGCTTTGATGCCGTGATGCTGGCTGAGCAGATGACCGCCGCCGGATTCTCCGATGTGTCGATCATGCCGCTGCACCGTCGCGAGACAGCCAGCGGGCGGCTGGAAGCACCGGATTTGTTCGCGTTATCAGGTAAGTGTGGAACAGGCTAATAGCCTGTTCAGAGACCTTTGGAGACAGGCCATTGGCCTGTTCCACACAGTTACAAATGGAGAATTTCATGTCTACCGCTGTTGCAACGTTTCAGGATTACAAAGTAAAGGACATGTCGCTGGCCGATTTCGGCCGCAAGGAGATTCAGCTTGCCGAGCACGAGATGCCCGGGCTAATGGCCATCCGCCGCGAGTATGCCGCGAAGAAGCCGCTGGCTGGCGCGCGGGTGACCGGCAGCCTGCACATGACCATTCAGACGGCCGTCCTCATCGAGACGCTCGTCGATCTCGGCGCGGATGTCCGCTGGTGCTCGTGCAACATCTTCAGCACCCAGGACCACGCCGCCGCGGCCATCGCCAAGGCCGGCGTGCCGGTCTTCGCCTGGAAGGGCGAATCGCTCGAGGAGTATTGGTGGTGCACGCTGCAGGCCCTCACGTGGCCGGATGGCAGCGGCCCGACCCTGATCGTCGATGACGGCGGCGACGCGACCCTGCTGATCCACAAGGGCCTGGAGTTCAACAAGGCCGGCAAGGTGCCCGATCCCTCGACCGCCGACAACGAGGAGT
>CAYXEY010000821.1:0-2350 GCA_964464105.1 uncultured Planctomycetaceae bacterium | reverse complement strand
GGCGTGTCGGTTGGTCTAAAGGGCGCTTGAACACGAATGAAACTGTTGTTTCACAACCACGATATTCGCTTCCATAAAGCTCGCGCTCGCGATTTTCGACGGGTCCGCTTCGAAGAACAGGTTCGCCTCCGCGGTTTATTCACCCGACAATAAGCTTAATCTGAGTTCATTCCGTTTCGCCATAAGTTTCTTCATAGATTTCACGCAAGAGCTTGCCATTGTACGTCCAAAGAGGCGCAGGATGGACGTTATGGTCAAGTTGTCTGAGGCGTCTGGTTGCAGCCGTAAGAGAGATTTCCTCATCACCAAGTCGCACCTTACGTGGAGTAGCGACCATCACCGAAAAATCTCCGTCAACCGACCTAAGCTCTGACCCAATTGGGATCCCCATTTCTTCGAAATTCATGTTGGGCCGCCGAGTTGCGAGTTGCTCGCCTGCCGCTATTGATTGCTCGTCAACTCCAGCGGGCTGTGCGGCGACTTCTACTGTTGCATCCTCGAGATGTAGCAGTCGGAGAATCGCGATCGCTTGTTCTGCCTCGATCTTGAAGAATTCGCGCCTAGGGTTGATTCTGTAGGGACCAAATGCGATATGGAGTGCCTTTTCGACTTCAACACCGTTGGGAACCCTGCATGCAAATTCCAATTTGAATGGAACCGGTACGCCCGTTGAGTAAAGTTGGCCAATCCGACTATTGGCGTCGTCGCTTTCCGTCCAGCCAATCTTGACAAGACTGGGCATGGCAGGATTTGTTAATACATATACAATTGGCATATTAAGTACCCTGCCGAATAAGCTCCGATGATCCACAAGCACTTCTGCAATTCCCCATTACTTCCCATGGCACTGTTTGTACTTCTTCCCGCTCCCGCAGGGGCAGGGGTCGTTCCGTCCGACGCGAGGTTCTTCGCGCCGGATGGTTTCGACCTTCTGCTCCACATTCTGCGCCTGCATCGCCGCGTTGCGGTCGGCGGCGACCTGGCCGGAGAAGCCCTGGTTGGTGGCCTCGGCGTGGCGGGCGTTGGTGGCGTTGTACCGGCTCTGCACGTCGGCGTCGTCTAAAAGCTTCACCTTGAAGATGGTCGAGGTGACCTTCTCCTGGATGTTCTCCATCATCTCCTGGAACATCTTGAAGCCTTCGCGCTTGTATGCGATCTTGGGGTCCTGCTCGGCGAAGCTGCGCAGGCCGATGGCCTCCTTGAGCAGGTCCATCGCGTGCATGTGCTCCTTCCACGACTGATCGTAGATTTGCAGCAGCACGTAGCGCTCCAGCAGCGTCAGCTCGCGGCGGATGAGATCGTGTCCGAATGAGCGCAGGATCGCCTTCTTGTCGGTCGCAGCGGCGAAGCCCTCGGGATCAAAGGCCGGGCCGAAGCGCACCCTGGCCCAATCTTCGAGATTCGCACCCGCGGCCCGATCGATTTCCGATTCGAACCGATTGCCGGTCAGATACTCGCGATTGAGGTCGAACAGTTCCTTGACCACGTCCTGCAACGGCCGGGCGCGGACCGAATCCACCGTCCAATTCAGTCCAAACTTGAGATTGGCCCACTGCACGAGGTTGTCGACCGCGTAGGCGGTGGCGTTCTGGCCAAGCACCGTGCGCTCCAGCGCCCACTCGACCGGGTACGACCGCTCGCGCTGTCGGTAGGCCTCGTGCACGCTGTTGCGCATGAGCTTCTCGGCGTCATCGCGATTCACTTCGTGGAACTGATTGGGCGGCAGCTCGATGCCGAAACGCTGCCGCGCCCAGAAGACAAATGAGTTCACACCAAAGTGCGGATCGCAGAAGCGCTCCAGCGGCGCCAGATCGGCCGCGTCGATCTTCTTTTCGGATGCCTCCACCAGCAGATCCTTCACGGCTTCCTGGGTCATGCCCTTGAGATGGTTCTGCGAGATGTTCGCGCCGAATCGCGTTTCGGCCCACTTGGCCAGTCCCTTGATGTCCCACTGGTCCTTGTCGGCGTCGGGGTCCATGTACTCGCCGACCGTCATCTGGATGTTGTTGAATGCCTCCTCTTTGGCGGCGGACCGGATGTAAGTCTCGAGGCCGGCGCGATGGTCGATGTCGATGTTCTTCGGCTCGAGAGACGCCTCCAACTCAGATCGCACCCAATCGCAGACCGCCTGCCGGGCGAACATCGGATCGAGGTACTTCCGGGCCGCGGCGGCGATTGTGTCATCCAGCATCTTCCAGATTCGCGCGACTAGTTCGGCCGAATGACCGGGCCGGCTGGCGCCGAGAATCTGCTGCCTCTGCGAATAGAACACCTGCCGCTGGTGGTCCATGACCTCGTCATATTCCAGCAGGTGCTTGCGCGACGAGAAGTTCTTCTCTTCGACCTTCTT
>CAYXEY010000820.1:611-2354 GCA_964464105.1 uncultured Planctomycetaceae bacterium | reverse complement strand
TTCGAAGGTCTGCAAACCCTAGACGCCGCCTACCTGCAAAGCGTCGTTCGCATCCTGCCCGGCTCGATGTGGAATCGCGACGAGATCGCCAAGGCCTGTACCCGGCTCGCCGAGACCGGCAAGTTCGATGCGAATCCATACGCCGAGCCGCGCGAGCAGGGCGGACGGCTCATCCTCGTCTTCGTGGTGAAAGAGCGGCCGTTCGTCCGCTCGATTGAGTTCAACGGCAATCACAAGTTCAAGTCCAACGACTTGCTCGGCGAGATCGACCTCAGCGTCGGCTCGGCCATCAGCGAGTTCCTGGTCGATCAGGCCCGCGAGGCCATCGAGCGGAAATACCACGGGGCCGGTTACGGCTACGCGACCGTGCAGGTCGATGAAGCCGCCCTCCGGGACGAGCGCCGCGTGGTCTTCAATATCTCCGAAGGCCAGCGCGTCCGCGTTCGCAAGATCAGCTTTGAAGGCAACACCGCTTACACGCCATTTGAGCTTCAAGAGCACATCGAGACCGCGACCTACCTCTGGGTCTTTCGCACCGGTCAGTTCGACGACGAAACCGCCCAGCGCGATGCCGCCTCCATCAAGAAGTTCTATAACGATCGCGGCTACTTGAATGCCCAGGTGGGTTATCGCACGGACGTCCAGGGCGAAGGCGACCTGACCGTCATCTTCCAGATTCAAGAAGGGGAGATTCAGCGGGTCGCGTCAATCAAGATCGAGGGCAACACAGTCTTTGACACCAATCGCATCAACGAGCTGATGCGGCTCAAGGTCGATGCCCCGCTCGATGCCGACATCCTGGCCGAAGATCGCAAGAAGATCCTCGATGAGTATGGCGCGATCGGATACATCTACGCCGAGGTCAATTCGAGTCATGTGTTCGCCGAAGAGGAAGACAAGGTCCTGCTGACCATCAAGATCGTCGAGCACGAGCAGTACCGCTTCGGTCGCATCGCCATCCGCGGCAATCGCAACACCCAGGACAAGGTCATCCGCCGCGAGCTGCGCTTCTATCCCGAGGAGTATTACAACGCGGTCGAGGCCAAGAAGGCCGAGCAGCGGCTGGTGGAAACGCGGCTCTTCAAAGAGGCGACCATCACCCCGCAGGGCGACCAGCCCGGCGTGCGCGATGCACTGGTGGATGTCGCCGAGGATCAGACCACCAGCATCATCTTCGGTTTCGGCGTCACTTCGAACAGCGGACTGACCGGCTCGATCATGCTCGAGCAGCGGAACTTCGACCTGTTCGACTGGCCGCGAACGGGTAGCGAGTTCTTCAAGGGCCGTGCATTCCGCGGTGCCGGTCAGACCCTGCGCATGCAGATCGAGCCCGGCACCGAGGTCAACCGCGGCACGCTCGAGTTTCGCGAGCCGTACCTCATGGACAAGGAGCTTGGCTACAACCTGGCGCTCTACCTGTTCGAGCGCGATCGCGGCCCCTGGGATGAGCAGCGCATCGGCTTCACCAACAGCATCGACAAGCGCATCCGCGAGGGCTTCATGAAGGGCTGGGCCGTCGAAGGCGCTCTGCGCATCGAGGGCATCGATATCTCCGACGTCGAGGCCTTCAGCGCCAAGGACATCGAGGATGAGAAGGGCAGCTCCTTCCTCACCTCGCTCAAGGGCGGACTGGTGCATGACAGCACCGACAGCCGCTGGATGCCCTCGAGCGGACATCGCTACCGCTTCGCCTGGGAGCAGGCCGGCGCCCTGGGCGGCGATCACAGCTTCAGCAAGATGACC
>CAYXEY010000820.1:0-601 GCA_964464105.1 uncultured Planctomycetaceae bacterium | reverse complement strand
GGCAACATCTTCGGCGACGCCCCGATGTTCGAGCGCTTCTACGGCGGCGGCATCGGCAGCATGCGCGGCTTCGCCTTCCGCGGCGTCACCCCGCGCGACGGCATCCGCGAGGACGAAATCGGCGGCGACTTCATGCTGCTGGCCAACGCCCAGTACTCGTTCCCGATGGTCGGCAAGGACATCCGCGGCGTGGCCTTCCTGGACATGGGCACGGTGGAGCAGAACGTCGAGATCACCGACTGGCGCGCCGCAGCCGGTCTGGGCACGCGCATCTACATCAAGTACTTCGGCCCCATCCCCCTGGCCTTCGACTTCGCCTGGCCCATCAACAAGAACGACAACGACGACACCCAGGTGTTCAGCTTCTCGTTTGGGTGGTCGTTCTGATTGGCAAACAGTCAGTTCTCGCCGATTACGGCCGAGTTGTATTTCAGACTTCAATCGCAGAATTCTTGTAGAGTCTGAATTTGCGGAGCAAACAGAGGGTCATAGTGAGTTATCGGCCCAGAGATAAGACAGTTTCAATCGATATATAATATTGGACATTAGTCGGGTAGACGCGACGAGGGCGAATCATCATGAACGACGAACGAGACGCAGG
>CAYXEY010000819.1:0-2361 GCA_964464105.1 uncultured Planctomycetaceae bacterium | reverse complement strand
CGCCGGGACTGGAATTCCCGTCGCCTCTTTTCACTGGCCACTGCTCACCGGCCACCGACCACATTCTTCCGCGGACGACTTTCGTTAGGACCGGAAAAAGCCATAAGCCATTAGCCGTTGGCCATTAGCTCTTGTTAAGATGATGCCATGCGCCCGCCTTCCCGCACTCGTCGAATCCTTAAGTGGACAGGCGCCGGACTGACATTACTAATCGTATTCGTCTGGACCGCGAGTCTTTTCTGGTGGGTGGTGATCAGCGAATATTACTACATCAGCGTGTCGTTCGGGCGACTTCAAGTTGGTCGGTACGCTTGCTCTCGCCAGGAGTACGAGAAAATGGAGCACTACGAGTCAGATGGAAGAACAAGGGCCCAACCCGGGTATTCAATTCGCGGCGGCAAATCGACCGAGCCTCTCGCACGAAATCTCAGCTCTAGTTTCCGTCGACCGTATTTCTCTACGCAGTACTGGCAGGACCGCAGACCATTCATCTTTCATATCGGCGTGCCGTTGGGGTTCGCGGCGCTCCTCATCGCCCTACCGACTGCTTGGCTGTGGCACCGCGACCGGCCAAGCCAACGCATCCCGCGCGGCCATTGCATGAAATGCGGCTATGACCTGACAGGCAATACGTCAGGCGCTTGCTCGGAATGCGGAGAAAAGTGCGCGATCGCGCCGAACACTTCCCCTACCGCTTCCGCTCGGCTCCCTCTCCCTTGAGGGAGAGGGCTGGGGTGAGGGTGATGCGCAGCGCGTCGTTGGAGGCGAAAACCGCCGCGGTCCGCGAATCCAATCGACAGCGGTATTGATACCCGCGCCGGCAACTCTTGCGGGAGATTATCCGGGCATGATACGATCGTCGTAGAAGGCTCTACGGTCGTCGTAAAAGGGCGCACGCTCGTCGTGCAAGGCTCTACGATCTTCGTGCAAGGCCCTATGGTTCTCATCGAAGGTGCTAGAGTCTTCGTACAGGGGCGCACGATCTTTGTGCGCGAGCGCTCGAACGCTGAACAAGGGCCATTAGACCTAACTGAATGTCGCATAGGAGAAGATCCGATGAAGCCTCGTTCCATTCTCTGTGTACTCGGAATTTGCCTACCAATAGTTGGACTCTCCGCATTTGCCGACGATCGCGCTCCAAACGAGCCGACCGCTCGTCTTAACGCACTTGAGCGCGAGGTTCGAGATCTCACCAAGCGAATAGAAACGCTGGAATCTCACATCAAGGCGACAGGCAAGCCCGGGGCGAATGTCCCCCCAACACTTGCCACCTGGCGACAGCTTCGTAAGGGGATGTCAGAAGACGATGTTCGCCGGCTGCTCGGAGAGCCCAAGCGAATTGAGGCCGGATCGCTCCTCAACTTCTGGAGGTATGCAAACTTCGGCTCCGTCCACTTCTCGGAAAGCGGTAAGGTAGAAGGATGGGATGAACCGCGCTGACTTCGCCTGTGGTAATAATCCGCCAACCATGTCGCGCCCGAAATCCACTTTAAGCGTAACTTGCGGTTTACAACATGGATTTACCAGTTGAGACTTTTGCGTTTGAACTTCATCTCGTTTGCGGGGGGTATGCTTATTTTTCGGCGTACTCCGGACTTGTAGCGTTCCCCGACACCACGCCCAAGCGAGATATTCGCAGCCCACATGTGGTCAAGACGGCATCAGCCATTGACCTTTTCTCTCGACTTAGAATCAACCCGCTATTTGTGCAGAACACGAATGATTATCTCCTTTGGCAATTCCGCCAAGGTTGGGCGTTGATCGACCCAGGCTTTGCTAAAGACGATATGAAAGGTTGGATGGTACCTAGGCCTTGCATCGTAGATTCGTTGGGTTCATTCACAGATATCAATATTGCCTCGCCGAGCGCGAAGGGGGATCGGACGAACGTCAGCCGTCCAGTCGTGCTCAAACGCAGTGGAACAAAGTGTGTCCTTTGCGGTAAATGGTCAGAATTTGACAAAGACATAACTATGCATCACGTCTGGGCATTCTCGCGTGGGGGCGAGACAACGAGCCGCAATTTGGTCCCCCTCTGCCAAGAATGCAACCAAGCCTTAGGAACCGAACAAGTGAGCAAACTCTATGATTTGTGCGGCATTCCTCATAATTTCGATGTTCGATTGTTGACACCAGAGTCAACCGCTGAAGTGCTCGCAGAATCTGCAAAACTCACAAAGAATCTGATGCACTCGCGGTGTGAACTTCCGTAAACAAAAGAGTCCCCAAAACCTCTTTAACAGTGCCTACGTGACTCGCGCGGCGACGTCAGTCCCCGTCATCCGCCGCCTGGCCGAGGGTGCCCTAGGATCTGCCGGGCGGTGCGGCTGGCGCATGGGGTGCACAAAGTCCGGGGCGATT
>CAYXEY010000818.1:0-2363 GCA_964464105.1 uncultured Planctomycetaceae bacterium | reverse complement strand
CAGCGCGATCTTGTCGGTGTACTGCAGGGTCAGGGCCTTGGGCAGCAGTTCGCTCCAAACGAGTTTGTACGTGCGGGAATTCGAGCAGTATGATGCATACCGCATCACCGCATAGCTGAACAGCTCGGGCGCGGCGTGTGGGTGCAAGTCTCCCGTGTCTGAGATCGGGTAGATAACTCGACCACCATTGACCTTCGCTTCACTGCGATAGACCTGCCACTCTGAGCAATCTGGTCATTTCAGCGGCGTCGAACTCATCGAAGGCGGCCAGTTCATGGCTGTCGGCATCGAGCACGCCCCAACAAGATCCGTTCGAATCGATGCACGGCAGCACGACCTCGGAGCGATCGCGCGGGTCGCAGGCGATGTAATTCGGACCCAGCTCGGCGACGTCGCGGACGATGAGCGGCTGGCCTGTCAGAAACGCCTGGCCGCAGGCACCATGCAAGCCGATCGGGCTGCACGCCGGTTTGTCGCGGCGGGGGCCGAGCACGAGTTCATCGCCACCCCTGTGCAAATAGAAACCGATCCACGAGATGCCGGTGGCATGCAGGTGCTCCCACATCGTATCGACAACGGCCTGCATGGCAGTCTCGCGCGGCAGACCACGCGGCAAGTCGCCGATCAGCTTTTCATAGTCACGCGGCATTCATGAAACCCTGTGAATGATCAGAAGAAATGTGACGGCCCGGAATCGATCTTGTCCGGGATCTTGAACAGCGTGGCCCGCGCGGGCGCATTTTCAGGCATATTCGGAATCTTGAGGATGGGCTGCAATCCCGCGCCCACGAGCTTGCCGAAGAACTCCTCATTGATCGATTTCCAGAATCCGTATCGACTGTTTCGCAGGCGCTTCATCTCGCCCCAATCGACGTAGACATGCGTATAACCACGGTCCTTCAACCATTCCAATACGCGCCGTCCGCGAAATCGCCGAGCGGCGGAATCGAGCGGATTGCGATTGAAGACCACGCAATAATCGACCCGGGAATCGAAGTAGAACGCGCGGGCGTCGCCCACCATGAGCACTTTTCCGCCGCGCTCGACCACGTCAATGAGGATTCGCAGATGTTCCGCGCCCGCCCATTCGCCGGCGCGAATGACTTCAGTCAGCAGATCGGGCTCGAAGCCGCCGGATTCTCCGACGGCGTGCCGGGCAATGGAGTAAGGGCCGTAGACTTCGCGACCCGTTGCCTCGTCCGTGTAATCGTCGAAGAGGCGCCAGGTCCGATGCAGTCCACCGACCGACAGTGCGATGACTGCGGCGAGCGAGGCAAACGTTCTTAGATTTCCGCTTAGTGCGCCCAGCGAGGCCGCGACCAGCATCACGGCGGGCGGCAGGACGGGGATGAGGAAGCGGTCCTGCAGATGCGTCGCGCCGAGCCACACACCGAGTGCAGTCACGCCGCACAGAAGAGCAACGAAAAAGGGCGTGGTCGTGGCGGCAGCGTCCGGCTTCTTGCGCGTATTGAGACGAATCGTCGGCCAAGCAAGCAAGGCGATGCACGCGGCATAAAGAACCCAATCGAAGCGATGCTTGTTCACGATTTCGCTGCGAATCGCGCTAAACCGACCCGCGAGGGTGCGCTTATCGGGATCGGGCAGGTGGCCCTCGTGCCATCGCTCGGCGCCGTCCTCGGTCCAGACGTCGCTGCGTTCGGGAAACACCGATCGGGCGAGTGGGAAGACGGGGTTACCCGTGAAGACATAATTCTTGATCGTCCATGGGGCGAATGCGAGTGCGGAACCGACGATGAATGCGGTCGGAATGATCCACGACCGGCGCGTGAACCCGATGAAAATCGCGGCCACCACCAGCGGCGCAGCGACCATGGGGATCGCCGTGTATTTGCATCCGCACGCGAGTCCGACCGCAACGCCGGCGATCGCCATCCATCGTGCCGGTCGGGCTGGAATCGCTTCGCGTCGCACGGCTTCGACCGACGCGGCGATGGCCAAACCAATGAACATCAACATGCCGTTTTCGACGTAAGCGATGCCGCACAGCCAGGCCAGCCATGGGCAGGTGGCCATGACCACGCCCGCGACATGCCCGGTTCCGGAGCTGATCGTGCGGCCGGCGAGCCAGGCTGCGGCGACGGCCCAGCCGGCGAGGATCACATTGAAGAATTGCGCGGCGAAGACGGCTTCGTGCGGCCCGCCGCGCAGCACGAAGGTGAGCAGGTAGAGCATCTCGACGTTGAAGGGGAAATTGCTGTAGATGTTGTGCGGCAGGAAGGTAATTTTACCGGCGTCGAAATACTCGCGGGGGGCGCCGAAATGGTATTCGAGCACGTCGTAGCCATTTCCCTCGGGGGGCCAGAGGATTCCCGGTGGAAACGACGCTGCGAAGAGTGCCATGG
>CAYXEY010000817.1:0-2380 GCA_964464105.1 uncultured Planctomycetaceae bacterium | reverse complement strand
GCCTGATCTTGACGCATGGCATCACCAATCTGGTGTTGTATATTTACGTCGTTTACGCGGGCGGCGATGCCTGGCGGTTCTGGTGAATCCCCCGCGAATCCCGCAATTCACAGGCGTATGAATTGCATGGAAATCTTGACGATTCCCTCGTGCCGATTTCATCTCCGGGCTTGCAATCGCGGAACGATTGGGCGAGACTAAGGGCCCGACAATCGGCGAGGCCGCCAGTCTATCCACCGCTCCGGAGTACGGGTCTTGGCGTCACACGTTCAACGGGCCAGCAAAGAGGACGCGGTCGACGCGCGCGCCAAGAAGATCAAACTGAGCGCGGCCATTGGCATGCTCGTGGTCGCTGCGGGAATCGTCACATACCAACTGACGCGATCAACCCCGGCCGAAATGGCGTCCAATACACGCATGTTGCAATGCGAAAGCACCAAACAGGTCTTTCCTCATGATCTTCAACTGGGCGAAGTGCCTCCTCTGAAATGCGAAATTTGCGGCAAGAACGACGCCTATTCGCCGGAGAAGTGCTTCTGGACCAAGGACGCTAATGGCAAATGGGCCATTAAGGAGACTCCGACCTACGTTATCCTCCCAAACCGGATTGACAAGGAAAACGGGGCGTCGTCCATACCCTGTCCGGATTGCGGTCATATTGTCGTCGGGCACAACCCCAAGCCCGAACAGGCGGATGCCGACCGGGAGAATGCCGGCGGCTAGCCGACTCCCCGGGGCAACGGCCTAAAGGCGGCCGGGGCATCAGTGGACGTTGGCTGGCATGGAAATGCGGACGCGAACAGTGGTACAATGTGCGGCGGTAGCCATGCCGTGAGGATTCAAACATGAAACGCCGTGGATTTACGCTTATTGAGTTGCTCGTCGTGATCGCGATCATCGCGCTCCTGATCGCCATCCTCATGCCTGCGTTGTCGTCCGTGAAGCGGCTGGGGCAGACGACCACCTGCCTGGCCAATCTCCGATCGCTGGCACAAGGCGGCGCGCTTTACGCCACAGACAACAACGATTGGATGCCCGGCGCTCCCGCCGGTTCTGGTGCATACCTGTTTGGCCAAAGCACCGCATACGGACAGGCGGTTCAGCGGTGGGATTTCATGGGCCCCATCGCTCAGGTTTGGGGAATGAGCCTGCGAGGCATTGACGGCTCGAGCAATCAGCAAGTTGCCGCCCGGTTTGCCGAGATGGTTGAGAACAAGGCATTTCTCTGTCCGTCTAACTCGTTCTTGTCGACCAATTTCGGTGGACCTGACGCCGGCACGATTCGCATGGTGAGCTACAACTCCAGCCGCCATCTGATGTGGCAGCGCCCATCACTCATTCCCGGCAACGACAGCATTGATGCGTTCGTAGGTTGGTATCCCAATCCGCCGTCCTTCGAGGAAGAATTGCCGGCGAATTACAAGCCCGTGACGAGCCTTGTTGGCGTTTCGGCAAACAAAGTGCTGTACGCAGATGGTTCGCGGTTCAGTACAGAGACCGACCCGCCGGATTATGACCTGAACTTGAATGCCGCGCATGGCGGCGCGTTTTCTGACATCGGCCCGTATTCAAAGTTCTCTCGCTCGTGGTGTCGAAAGCGCGCGCCCGGGAATGGCGTCACGGGATCAGTTGATCCCAGGGCTTACGGATTCCGCCACTCAAACGCCATACCGGCCGTTGGAGCGCCCGCCAATGCCTATCGCGGCAATTTCTCATTCTGGGACGGCCATGCCGAGACCAGGGGTGACCTTGACGCGTCCAATCCCACAAATTGGTTGCCGCAGAATTCCACCTTGGACATCACCGGCGAAATATGCCCGGATACGGCCGCGCGATTTGGCCTGTCTGGATCCAACGTTAGGATCGGCCCCTGACCAGTTGGTGCAATCGGTGCTTCAGACCCCCAGATTGTTCCGCAAAGGTCATACAGGAATGCCGATTCCATTTGCTCCCCGGCAGCGTTACACTACGATTCGACGGTTATTCGTTTCGATTTGACCTCGAGGTTGACGCAGGTTTCATGTTAGTTCACGCGTCTCGCATCCCATCGTGATTTCCTTCCAGGTGTACATCCTGGCGCTGCCGGACGGCGTCCGCTCATGGTGCGCGCTGAGCCCCGTTTCAAGCTGCACCTTATCGCATTCACTCAATTATTTGCCTGACCAGGAGCATCACGGATGATGCGCATCAGTTTGCCCGATGGATCGATCAAGGAAATGCCCGACCGGGCGTCGGCGGCCGATGTCGCCGCGGCGATCGGTCCGGGGCTGGCCCGCGCGGCGGTGGGGGCAAAGTTCAAGCGTGACGGGATTGAAACGACCGTTGATCTGGCGACGCCGCTGCCCGGTGACGGGGCCCTGTCCATCATCACCGAGAAGAA
>CAYXEY010000816.1:0-2380 GCA_964464105.1 uncultured Planctomycetaceae bacterium | reverse complement strand
CAGAGGAATGCTTTATGGTGGTGCGATCTCGGCGACGAACTTCCGCTCCTGGCCGATGTCCGTCCTCGACCCCCTTAGCCGAACTCCACGACCGACCGCTATCAGAAGGGGGGTCTTATTCCGATCCGCATAAGAACCTGTGATAATGGTCGATGGGCCATAACTCATTGCACCACCGTCGAGTATGGGATATTGTCCACGATCATTGAAAATGTGTTACGCGGATAGAACATGGCAGATCCGGTTCTTATATGGATCCGCCTAAACATTGTTCGGCATCACTCGGACGCGCTGAATAGTCGAGTTTGGAGATAAGCAGGGGTCAAATGGCATCGACCAGAGACTATGATCGCGCAGCGAGCGAACAGCGACGACCCGGGAAGGACGGAATCGGGGGCACACTCGATACGAGGGAGTTGGTGCGTCTCGCCACGCTGGCGGCGTCGAGCCACAATACTCAACCTTGGAAGTTCCGTATGCGCGAGAATTCCGTAACGGTGCTCCCGGACTTCGCAAGACGCTGCCATGTGGTGGATCCGGACGACTCGCATCTTTTCAAGAGTCTTGGATGTGCGGCGGAAAATCTCGTCCACGCAGCAGCCGCTCAGGGTCATGCTGCCGAAGTTTCCTTCGACCCCGCTGAGGACGGGGTAGTCGCCCGCTTCGAGCGTTCGGCATCTGTCCACACCAGCGATCTGTTCCATGCAATTCCTAGGCGTCAATGCACCAAGACCGTCTACGATGGCAGCATTCTTGCCACCGAACAACTGAAGCTCCTTGAGCAGGCCGGGCAGGGTGCCGGTGTCAGGACAATCATTCTGACCGCTCGGCCGCAACTGGACTCCGTCACTGAATACGTGACCCGGGGGAACGAGGCCCAGTTGACTGATGCGGCCTTCCGGAAAGAGTTGGTCTCGTGGATTCGATTCAATCCCGGCAAGGCACTACGCACGGGCGACGGCCTTTCCGGCCGTACTAGTGGGCAACCCCCTCTCCCGACATGGTTGGGGAAGTTGGTCATCGGTTTGGCGCTGACACCCAAGGCTCAAGCCGATGCCGACGCAAAGAACATCAGGAGTTCCGCCGCTATTGCAGTGTTCGTCGCCACACATGAGGACAAGGCAACGTGGGTGGAGGTCGGGCGCGCCTATGCGCGATTTGCCCTGCGGGCAACAGCGCTCGACATTCGTAGTGCTTTCGTCAATCAGCCGATCGAGGTTCGGCCATTACGAACCCAATTCGAATCGTGGCTTGACCTTGGCGGCGAGCACGCGCTTCTCATCGCTCGCATTGGACGCGCCCCGCTCGCGCCGTTCAGCCTGCGTCGCCCGCTTGAAGACGTCATGATCACGTGAACGCCAGGCAAATTGCAGCGCCCGCCCTTACTTACTTTGCGCTCGTGTTCGGCGCGGGCTTCTTGCTAGGCATCTTGCGTGTGTTCTGGCTCGCGCCGGTCTTGGGTGCCCGGGCCGCGGAACTCGCCGAAACACCCGTCATGCTGATCGTGATCTTCTTCGCCGCTCGCTGGATCGCAAAGCACTTTGCCGTCCCATCGTCGGCGACGGTGCGCCTCAGCATCGGACTAATCGCGCTCGTCTGTCTGCTCGCCGTCGAGTTCACGGTGGTCCTCTGGCTCCAGGGCATCACGATCCGTGAATCGATCGCCAAACGTGACCCGGTCTCTGGTGCCGTCTACGCGGCGAGCTTGATACTGTTCGCGCTGATGCCGCTTTTTGTGGGGCCCGCCCGACGGGTCACAACACGATGAAGGAATCCAGTGCGCGTACCCGGGTCGAATTCGGCCGAACCCTGTGTTGCAGCGGACGGCCGTAATCGGCCGCCGCTGAACACCACGTTAATGCGGCAGGGCTGAGGACCGCTTGATGGCGGTGCGATCTCGGCGCCGGACTTCCGCACATGGCCGGTCCGTGCCTGCGACAGAGTATCTCACAGCGACCATTGAATCTAACAAACACATCGTGGACACTCCTTTCTCGATGGATTTCGCCAAATTTAGTGCGTAGCACTGACGGGCGCGAACGTAGTGGCGCTAGTCCCGCCAGCTTCTTTCAATGAAAGGAGTCCATCATGGAAATGATCAGCACGTCTCAACACCGCGAACCGTGGAACAAAGGCAAACTTGTCGGCGCAAAAAGCGCCGTTCAAGCTGAAGGAGATTTGGGCGATTCGGACCCGGTTGCAAATGGCCGGTCGTTCCCGCGATCTTGCGCTATTTGATTTAGGGATCGACAGCAAACTGCGGGGCTGCGACCTGGTCAAGCTGCGCGTACGCGATATTTGCCACGGCGATCAGATCGCCCCGCGTGCGATCATCATGCACCAAAAAACCCAGCGGCCGGTTCAGTTTGAGATCACGCCT
>CAYXEY010000815.1:0-2384 GCA_964464105.1 uncultured Planctomycetaceae bacterium | reverse complement strand
GCCAAACGCCTTCTTATGAAAGTCGATGGCCGCGCCGGCGCCCTTGATGATGAGGTGCGGGGTGACGGTGTGAAAGCCCTCGGGAATGGGAGAAACCTTGCCTGACATGGGAGTGCTCCTTCTAACGATA
Source organism: uncultured Planctomycetaceae bacterium (assembly GCA_964464105.1). Taxonomy (GTDB): domain Bacteria; phylum Planctomycetota; class Phycisphaerae; order UBA1845; family UTPLA1; genus CAYXEY01. The sequence continues at coordinate 2,254 of CAYXEY010000815.1, read as the reverse complement.
CGGGCGCGGGGGTGTCCGGTTACGCAACGGCTTGGACCCACGCCAGTGGACGATGCAGCATGTCGCTTGAAGCCGCGCAGTGTACCGCCATGGGCCGGGAAATGCACGGTGTCGCCGGGCTGCGCCAAGTGGGCTGCCGGCCTATGATTATGGCCCCGGGGCCCGCGTTGGGCGGCGGTCCTGATTCTTCAGCCGGCCCCAATCCGATGCAGGAACATGTGGCCGGCGGCGTCCGGTGGGGCCTCGCGAACACCTGATCTGACAGGAGTTGACATATGTCTGACTGGTCGAGCTTTTTCGAACTGAATGGATCATACGAGGCCTTCGTGGAGGCCTTTCGCGGCTTCATCAATGCCGTGCTGACCGAGGTGTTCGTCTTCCTGACCTATCTCTTCAACGATATCACGCCCAGCGGCTTCTGATTTCGCCCAAGCTTTGCGACAGGCATCCCCTTGCCCCATCGTCTAACCTCGCGGCGGCGCGGAGACCGCGCCGTAGTGCGGACGCGTCATCCACCGTCCGATTGATCACATGCGAGGCGATCATGGCTCCGACACGGCGTGACTTCATCCGGGGAACTCTGGCGGCAGGGGCGTTCATGGCCATGGACGGGACCGTTGCTCAGGCCCGGGCGCGGCGCGAGCCGATCAAGCCCCGCAAGATTCTGATCCTCGGCGGAACCGCCTTTCTCGGTCCGGCCCTCGTCGAGTACGCCAAGGAGCGCGGACACACCATCACGCTGTTCAACCGCGGTAAGACCCGGCCCACGCTGTTTCCCGATCTGGAGAAGTTGCGCGGCGATCGCGACCCCAAGAAGGGCGACGGCCTCAAGGCCCTCGAAGGCCGCAAGTGGGACGCCGTGATTGATACATCCGGCTATTACCCGCGCATGGTCAAGGCCTCAGCCGAGCTGCTCGCGCCGAACGTGGGACACTACACCTTTATCAGCAGCGTTTCGGTTTACGAGAAGAACGACAAGCCCGGCGTCGACGAGAAGGACAAGGTCGGCACCATCGCCGATCCGACCGTCGAGGAGATGGGCAAGGAGTTCGAGAACTACGGCCCGCTCAAGTATCTCTGCGAGCAGGCTGCTGAGAAGGCCATGCCGGGCAAGGTCGCCAATGTGCGACCGGGTTACATCATCGGCCCGGGCGATGGGTCCGATCGATTCACGTACTGGCCGCTGCGCGTCTCGAAGGGCGGCGAGATGCTGGCTCCCGGCGACCCGAAGGATCCGATCCAGGTGATCGACGTCCGCGATCTGGCCGGATTCATCATCCGCATGATCGAGGACCACACGACCGGCGTCTTTAATGCGACCGGCCCGGACAAGCCGCTGACCATGCAGCAAGTGCTCGATGCGTCGAAGGCGGTGTCCAAGAGCGACGCGAAGTTCACCTGGATTCCGGCCGAGTGGCTCAAGGCCAAGGGCGTCAGCGAAGGTGAGTTGCCCATCTGGATTTCCCCGCACGGAGAGTATGAGGGCTTCCACCTGCGGAGCATCGAGCGGGCCCGCCGCGCCGGACTGACCTTCCGTCCGATTCAGACGACGATCGCTGATACGCTGGCATGGTGGAAGACGCTGCCGAAGGAGCGCACGGACAAGCCGCGCGCAGGCCTGTCGCCGGAGAAAGAGGCGGAGGTTCTGGCAATGTGGCACAAGCGCGATCTGGCGACATCCAAACCGGCGGGCTGAGAGAACGCGGAACGGGGAAGTCGGAACGCGGAATACCAACAGCAGAATTTCGTGTTCCGACTTCCCACTTCCGACTTCCGCGTTCGCGCTACTTCCCCTTCATCAACCCCTTGCGAATCGCCTTCAGCTCCTCCACCTTCGCCTTCGGCAGCCTGGGATACTCCATCTTCATCCCCTTCATCGTGTCGACAATCGTCTGCGAGATGATCAGCCTTGCCGTCTCCTTGTCATCCGCCGGCACCACATACCACGGGCTCTCCGCCGTGCTCGTCGCCGCCAGGGCCTTCTCGTAGGCGTGCATGTACTCATCCCACAACGCCCGCTCGGCGATGTCGCCGGCCGAGAACTTCCAGTTCTTCTCCGGGTCGTCGATCCGCTTGATGAACCGCTCGCGCTGCTCATCCTTGGACAGGTGCAGAAAGAACTTGATCACCCGCGTGCCATTGCGGTGCAGGTGGGCTTCAAGATCGACAATCGACTTGAAGCGATGCTCCCAGATGCCCTTGTCATTCACCGCCTCCTCCGGCAAGCCCTGGGCCTCGAGGATCTCGCGATGCA
>CAYXEY010000814.1:0-2385 GCA_964464105.1 uncultured Planctomycetaceae bacterium | reverse complement strand
GCCGCCGAGCCGGTGTGTTCCGGCGCGTCAGACATCCGTCCGCGCAATTCAGATGCGCCGGTTCTCCGCTGAGCCTCGCACCGATCGGCAGTTGGCACACGGTTGGCATCGCCATCCGTTGCATCGCGCGGATGTCGCCATCGCGGCGGTGTTATTCGTGGCGGCGATCCTGGCGCGTTGGCCCTTCATCTCGGTCGGACAGACCCTGCTCAATCCCGATGAGGCCATTGTCGGACTCATGGCCCAGGACATCGCCGCCGGAGAGCGGTTGCCCATCTATTTCTACGGACAGCGCTACATGGGCTCGCTGGAGGCCTTCGTCGTCGCAGCCGTGTCGCCGCTGTTCAGCGAACACGTGCAGGCCCTGCGCTTCGGTCCAGCCCTGGTCTTCGCCGCGTTCGTCGCATTGCAGTCGCTGATGCTCGCCCGCTGGTTCGGACGTCGGGCCGGCATCGCGGGCGCGATGCTGGCCATCGCCGCATCCCCTATGTTCATGCACTGGTCCATCTCCGCGCGCGGCGGATACATCGAGATCCTCCTGTGGGGCACCGCCCTGCTCTGGGCTTATTCGGAGTGGTTCGTCGCACCGGCCGGCACGCTGACGCGAGCACGCCAGTTGACATTCGGATTTCTGATCGGCTCGGGCATGTGGATCAACCCGTCGATCGCGTTGTTCATCGCGCCAATCGCCTTGCACTCCCTGCTATTCAAGCCGCTGGCGGCGTTGGACCGAACGGCAGTCGGCGGACAGGCGCTGGCCACCCTGCGAGGCAAACTGGGACGAACGACCCTGCCGGTTTGCGCACTCGGCGCGGTGTTGTTACTCAATATCACCTGGGCTGTCTGGGTCGATCAGCCACACGTTCGAAGCGTGCTGCTCATGGGCTTCCTGCCCACGCCCGTCGCCGGAGGCCTGCTGGCATTGGTCGGAATCGGTGCGGCCATCTACGCGATCAAGACGACGACCATCATCCGATCGGCTCGGGCCTGGGCGTCGGCGCATCCGGCGCTCGTCGCGGGCATGGTCATCGGGGCATCGCCGGCGATCCTCTACACCGTTCGCGCCGCACTCAAGCTGGCCCCCATGGAGCCTTCGCTCCCGTTGGGCATTCGCCCGCTGTGGCTCACTGGTGAGACGATGGTCTATCTGCTGCACGGCCTGCCGCTGCTCTTCGGCGCCGATCCGCGACCCTTCGTGCAGCTCATGAGCGTCGGTCATACCGACGTCTCCCACCCGCTCTCGATTGTCGGAAGCGGTGTAATGTCCGCCGCAAACTGGATGGTCGTCGGAGCCCTGCTCTCGGCCATGATGACATTCGTCTGGATGAACCGCGCATCCCTGCGGCAGTTGCTTCGCCTCGAGCCCACGCTGCATTCGCCGCAGGTTTTCCTCGCCGGGGCCGCCTTCGTCACGCTCGTGCTTTACGTCCTCGGCGGATGCACCATGAACTTCTCCACCATTCGATACCTCGTGCCCCTCTGGGCCTTCCTGCCCGGGCTCCTGGTGTCCATCTGGAATCATCGCCGCATGTCCTGGGCCGGGCCGATCACGACAATCTGTCTCATATTGGCCTGGGGCGCGGGTCAGTTCGCCATGCACCAGCAACTTGGACGACCCCACCCGCTGGACGCACTGGCCAGGGCGATCACCGCCCGGGGCATCACGACGGCTGTCGCCGAGCCGCTCGACGCTCACCTGCTTTCTTACATGACCAATCGAAAAGCCCACGTCGCCGAATTCGAGTCGTTCTGGATGCGACTGCCGCATTATCAGGCCGACATCAATGCAGATGGGCCGGTCAACTACATCGCCGAAACCCGCCATGCCGACTGGACCGCCAGTTGGACCCACGCGGGCTGGCCTGGCACGACGCCCCCGGAGACCACACGGTTCCTGTGGCCACGTTTACGCTCGGAAATCGACCGCCATCCAGAACGGGTTCTGGCCCGCGAGCCGTTGCCCGGCGGTTTCGAGCTTATTCGCCTCGCCCGTCCATTGAGCCGACCGGCTCAAAAGGCCTCCACTGCCGTTCGCCGGCCGGCGGCCTAGAATCCCGCAAACGGGGATTCGCCGCGAAGTTGCTTGACACTGGCGATCAATTGACGGTTACAATTCAACAAGTTGCGCTCCGACGGCCCTGCGTTTGATCGGACGGTTTCTGCGGTTACGAAACCCTCCCGGCGTGAGTCGCGGACCACCACTTTTCGAGGACGAAATATGACAAAGTACGGACGATGGACCCTCGGCCTCGCTGCCTGGTTGCTGACCCTTGCCGCCGCATCGGCCTGGAACACAGCCGCAGCCACCCCCCCGGACATTCAGGGTGAGCTGCTCACCGCGCCGCCAAAGGAGGACAAGGTCGCCAAGCCCGACAAAAAGAAGAT
>CAYXEY010000813.1:0-2388 GCA_964464105.1 uncultured Planctomycetaceae bacterium | reverse complement strand
GGCGGCGCTCGATCAACGCCTCGATCTGCAGGCAATCCGCCTCGAAACCGAGGCGCTGGCGAAGAATCTTGGCCTGTCCAAGGCGACCCGTTTCATCAACGTTCTCGAAGTCGGCCCGGCCCGGGTGCTCGAAGGCGCACGCGACAGCGGCTACAAGAAAGGCTACGAAATCAGCTTCGAATTGCCGATTTTCGATTGGGGTGGTTCCAAGGTGGCCAAGGCTGAATCGATTTACATGCAGGCGGTGGAGCGTGCCGGCGAATCGGCAATCAATGCCCGCTCGGAGGTTCGTGAGGCCTATCACGCCTACCGAACCAATTACGACATTGCCCGCCATTACCGTGACGAGGTGGTCCCCCTCAACAAGCGGATTTCGGACGAGAACATGCTCCGCTACAACGGCATGCTGATTGGCGTTTTCGACTTGCTCGCTGATGCCCGGACGCAGATCGGTAGCGTCAACAGCTATATCGAAACCTTGCGCGATTTCTGGATCGCTCGCGGTGATTTGGAAATGGCGATGATCGGCAAGCCGTCTTTGAATGCTTCGGCCCGAGCCACCATTGCGGCCACCGGCCGCGCCGACCATTAAGGGGACATCCATCATGACCACACGTCGCGATTTTTTCAAAAACCTTGGCATGGCTGGCGGTGCCGTGGCGGCTGCCTCTGTCAGTTCCGTCGCGCTTGCCGCGTTGCCCGAACTGGTGTCCATGGACAACCCGGACACGGCATCTCCACTGACTCCGCCCAACGGACGTCCCTACAATCCGGTCGTCACCCTTAACGGCTGGACTCTGCCTTGGCGCATGAACAACGGCGTCAAGGAGTTTCATTTGGTTGCAGAACCGGTTGTCCGCGAAATCGCTCCCGGCATGAAGGCTCACCTGTGGGGTTACAACGGACAAAGCCCCGGCCCGACCATCGAGGTGGTCGAGGGCGACCGGGTACGTATCTTTGTGACCAACCGGCTGCCGGAGCACACAACCATTCACTGGCACGGCCAGCGCTTGCCCAGCGGCATGGATGGCGTGGGCGGTCTCAACCAAAAGCAGATTCCGGTCGGCAAGACCTTCGTCTACGAGTTCGTCGCGCGCCGCCCCGGCACTTTCATGTACCACCCGCACGCTGACGAGATGACGCAGATGGCGATGGGCATGATGGGATTCTGGGTGACCCACCCGAAAGAGCGCCACCCGCTTATCGAAACTGTCGACCGCGACTTCTGCTTCCTGTTGAATGCCTACGATATCGACCCCGGCAGCTACACGCCCAAGGTCAACACGATGCTCGATTTCAACCTCTGGACCTGGAATAGCAGGTCATTCCCCGGGATCGACTCGCTCAACGTCCGCAAGGGAGACAAGGTCCGCATCCGGATCGGCAATCTGACCATGACCAATCATCCCATGCACCTGCACGGACACGAATTTGTCGTCAGTGGCACCGATGGCGGTCCGACGCCAATCGGCTCGCGTTGGCCCGAGGTGACCACCGACGTGGCGGTCGGCCAGATGCGGCAGCTTGATTTTCTCGCTGACGAAGAAGGCGACTGGGCTTTCCATTGCCACAAAAGTCATCACACGATGAACGCCATGGGGCACGACGTGCCGACCATGATTGGCGTTGATCACCGAGGCGTCGTCAAGCAGATCACGGACTTGATACCCGACTACATGGTGATGGGGGAACGCGGGATGGCCGACATGGGCGAGATGGAAATGCCCATCCCCGACAACACGCTGCCGATGATGACCGGCCAAGGCCCTTATGGTGCGGTTGAAATGGGGGGCATGTTCTCCGTCCTCAAGGTCCGTCGCGACCAGAAACCAGGCGACTATCGCGATCCGGGATGGTACAAACAGCCAAAAAACACCCAAGCCTATGAATGGACCGGACCGGTGGCGGCCGCAACCCGCAGCCACGATGCCGGCAAGGGCGCGATGCGCCCAGCGGGCAAAGCGCAATCCCAGGAGGTCGTGGTCAGGAAGCCTGGCAGCCACGGCCAACACTGAAATCACACCCATATCGCAGGAGATTTATCATGAACAAACTACTCTTGGGCGCTCTGGCTACCATCGGCTTGGGCGCGGCAACGGCTGGGATCGTCGTCGTGGCCGGCGTCGTCGATGTCGGCGCCGACACCCCCCACAGTTCCTTCACCTACCAGGCGCTGACGTTTGCCCGCGAAAGGGCCATTGCCAGCCGTACGGGTGAAATCCAGATCCCGGCTGATCTTGCCGATCCCGAGCGCGTGCGACGCGGGGCCGGCAACTATGCTGCAATGTGCGTCAATTGCCATTTGTCTCCGGAAGCGCCAGATTCGGAGATTCGCAAGGGGTTGTATCCGACTCCCCCCAATCTTTCCGAAAAACCGGCGGCGCCATC
>CAYXEY010000812.1:0-2389 GCA_964464105.1 uncultured Planctomycetaceae bacterium | reverse complement strand
GTGCGTCCGCACTATTGCGACGATGCAGAAATGCGATGGCGGCCTCCACCTTGGGCAGCATGGAACCCGCCGGGAATTGTCCTTGTTTGACCAGGGCCTCCATCTCCGCGACCGTCGTATCGCGCAGTTGTCGCTGCGTCGGCCTGCCGAAATCGGCGTACACGTTGGGCACGCTGGTGATGATCGCCAGCACGTCGGCCTCCACGGCCTCGCCCATGAGCTGCGCCGTCAGGTCCTTGTCGATGACCGCCTCGACGCCGTTGAGTATGCCGTCGGCGGACTCGATGACGGGGATGCCGCCGCCGCCGCAGGCCACCAGCACGCAGTTCGAATCAATGAGCCGTTTGATCGCGGCCAACTCGACGATTCGGATGGGTCGCGGCGATGCCACCACCCGTCGATAGCCGCGGCCCGAATCTTCAACAATATGCCAGTTGTCAATTTCACGATGCCGCTTGGCCTGCTCGGCGGTCAGGAAGGGTCCGATCGGCTTGGTCGGATGGGTGAATCCGGGATCGTTCCCATCCACGACCACGCTGGTCACGATCGTGGCGCACTCGCGCTCCAGTCCGCGGCGCTGCAACTCGTTGTGCAGCGTCTGGCAGATCATGTAGCCCATGCCGGCCTGCGTGTCGGCCACCGCCAGTCCCAGGTCGATGGGATAGACGCTTGTCGATGACAGCTCCACCCGCCGCATGATCGATCCGACCTGCGGTCCGTTGCCGTGTATCACTGTGATCTGGTGACCCCGCTTGACCATCTCGGTCATGGGGATGGCCATGGCTCGCGCATGCGCGAACTGATCCGCGATGTCGCCTGTACCGCCGGGCGTTACCAGTGCATTGCCGCCGATCGCAACGATGATTTTCATAGTGCCCTGTGGCCGGGTCGTTGGAAGCGTTGTTCGCTCAACCGGCCGGGTCTTCATTGTCGCCGCCGCCGCCGTCATCGTCATCCTCGCAGTGTGTCATTTGCCGCAGTTCGAGCCATCCTTGATTCGTCGGACACGGCATCGCTTTCACTGCAATCCGGGCGACGGGAGTTTCAATCCGGGGCCGAAGACCCCGTTTTTCAGACACCGCGACCCTTGGAAGGGTAGTCCATCGCCCGACGCCCGCGTTTTCATGCAATTCCGGTGGCTTTTGGCGGACATTACCCGCTATCATGATTGACAGGGTGGAGTGGGTGCCAATCATTCGTGCCGGTGGCTGACCGGCCATTCCTCGCGCACCCCGGGTTTACCGACATGTGAGTTTGTCCGCCGGCAGGGTGATTTGCCGAGCCGGCGCACAACGAGAGTGGGAGCGTTGCGCGAATGAAGTTCGGATGGCATCTTGCGTGCACGACGCTGGGCGCCGTGCTTCTGATTTCAATTCCACTTCGAGCTGAATCGCCGGGCGACTGTTTCCCGGATGAGAATCCGCATTGGCGCTGTGGGTACATGAACGCCATGGAGGATCTGGCGATTCCGCATGGCCCCGGCGACCCGCAAGCTGAATCGCCCTGGACCGATGTGCTTCACACTCGCATTGATATCGAGGTGACACCCGCCGCACATACCGTGGCGGGCACGGTGACCATCACCGCCCAATCGCTCGTCGCCAATCTCACGACCTTTGTCGTGTATCTCGATCCGGTTGGCGGAGCCCAGAGCATCACCTCCATCGGGGGGGACGCTGTCTCCTTCACACACGTCAGCGACAAAGTCACGCTTACGCTGAATCAGGCCTACAACATTAACGATGAATTCACCATATCGATCAGCTATTCAGGCAGTCCCACCGACGGCATCTACTGGGGCAGCCACAATCCGGGGACAGGTTCGATCCCGATCGTTGCCACGCTCAGCGAGCCCTTTCACGCCCGCGGCTGGTGGCCCGGCAAGGACGTGCTCAATGACAAGGGCACGTTTGACATCTGGGTGACCGTGCCGTCGGGCTACGTCGTAGCGTCTAACGGACTTTTGCAAGGCATCGATCCGCTTTCGGGCGGACGCAACAAATTCCGCTGGCATGAAATGAACCCGATGATCGCCTACCTGGCGAGCATCGCGGTCGCCGATTACCAGCAGTATGACCTGACTTACAACCATCTCGGCGACGTCATGCCGATGAATTTCTTTATGCTGCCGGAGAACAACACGCCGGCCGCCCAGGCTCAGTGTGCGACCTTCGTGACCCAGATGCAGGTATTCTCCAACCTGTACGGTCAATACCCGTTCATCAACGAGAAGGGCGGGATGGCCGAAACGCCGACGCTGGGCGGGACGTACATGGAGCATATGACGCTGCCGTCCATGCCGAATTTCAACTCCACGATCATCAACGCCCACGAACTGGCCCATCACTGGTGGGGCGACAACATCACCTGCGAAACCTGGAGCGACATC
>CAYXEY010000811.1:0-2398 GCA_964464105.1 uncultured Planctomycetaceae bacterium | reverse complement strand
CGGAACGAAGATTCACTTTTCCAGCACCGGCGGATACACGGGCAGTGGTGAAGTTGACGCCGACATCACCGGCGACACCAATGCGCTGATCACCGCCACGGGTACGCTATCGATCGGCAAAAACACGACGAGCGGATACAGTTACAACGGACGTCTCAATGTCGGCGGCAACATCGTGACGCTTGTTGATACAAATGGGGCTGTGCTGGGCGGACTCACCACCATCAACAGCGGGCGCATCGAATGCCCGGCGGGAATCGGTCTGGCAAATGGCGGAACAATAGAGGGTGACGGGCTATTCGTCGGTGACACGGTAGTTTCAGGCGTGCTCGATCCGCATCTGGCGAATCCAACCGCGGGTGCGTTATTCACCATCCAAGGAGATCTGTCCATGAATCCAACCGGCGTTGTGGACATGGAAATCAAAGGCACGCCGGGCTCAGGTAATTCTGATCGCATCAACGTTTCCGGCACGGCGACATTTGGTGGAACGCTGCGTGTGAAACTCCCCACAGGTTATGTTCCAAAGGTTGGCGAGCAGTTCATTGCGGTCAATGCCACCGCTGGACGAATCGGTGAGTTTGCCGCGATTCAGCCTCCCAGCCCCGCACCGTGCAACAACGTGACCTTCGTTCTGGTCTATTCGAGTACGGCTGCCATCGTCCTAATTCGCCCCCCGCTGGGCTGCACGGCCCTGGGTGATCTCAATTCCGACGGCGATATCAACGGCAAGGACATGCAGCTGTTCGTCAATAATATTATCAATGGGACGTACCAAGCTTGCTCCGACTTGAACGGCGATTGCGCCGATGATGCGGGTGACATCACCATATTTATCAACGCTCTACTTTGACGGCGTCTGGACGCGGCGATAAGTCACGTGAACCAACTCCTTGTATGGTGGTTCGCCGGCGCGCAAATACAGTTGGAAATCGAATTCGTCCGAACCGTTCAAGGTTTGACGCACGAGGTAGCGCGTGACCAGGTCCCAATCCCACTCGATGACTTTTTCAGAGGAGACACGGACGGCGCCCTGGGCGACGCCGCCGTTCTCGTCAAGGTTGATAAAGCGAACTTCTTTCGTTGCCGGATCGCGGAAGATCTGCATGGCGCCGTGCGGTGAGAGTTTCTTCTCGTCGCCCAGCGAACCGCGGGCAACCAGGTTTTTTCCGTCCGGGCCTGGTTCATAGGCAGATCGCCCGCGGAAGATTTTGCCGTTGTCCTGCTTTTTCTCGAATTGCCATTCTCCGATCATCGGGGCGAGCAAGTCGAGGGCATCGCGCGCTGCCGGCTCGTCGGACTGCGCGTCCTTTGCCGACGACGCGGACTTCGCGCCTGCCTCGGAAGAGGGTTTGAACCTCTCCTTCAGTTTGTCAAGCGTGTAGGCGTTGCCTTTTTCGAAGAATGCCCGTGCCGTGTCCCATTCCGGCCCTTCGCCATATCCGCAGGCCACGACGGTGACTCGTGTCTTTTTCGGCGCAAGCGAGTCGAAATAGGTGATTCCCCAGGCCTTTTCGGCGATCTTGACCGCTTTTGCATTCTCAGGCGCATCGAAGCGCGAGGAAATCATCCGCTTCGGCTCCAGGCTGAGGATGTGATGCACGATGGTGCCGGGCCCGCCGATGCCGGCTGCTTTGTTGTAGTTCGTCTTGATCGTGCCGCCGATGCGCAGGTCTACCTCGGCGATCGGCACCATCCACGACTCGATGCCTTCCTTGGTGGTGAAGGCCGCCCAGACATCGTCGAGCGCGCCATCGACTTCGCACACCCAGCGGATGGTCGAGCGATCCGGCTCTGCGTCGGCCTTCGCAGCGTCGTCGGCCTTTAGTGGATGGATTGCCGCTGCTAATCCGAGAACGAAGGCCGCATTCTTCAAGTGCGTACGAGTGACTCTGGTCATGGTCCAATTCTCCAATTCTGAAGGCTTTTATCCTTGAGTTCAGATGATTGTATTCAATTCTGAAATTTGAAGTTTGAAGTCGAGTATCTCAAATCTGAGATCCCAAATCTCAGATCTTGATTCTCAAGTCTCAGGTTTCAAATCTCGTTGCCTACTTCCACACGCCAATGATCACGCCGATCATCACCAGCGAGAGCAATTGATAGCTCCGATCGATCACATAAATCCCGATTGGCCGATCGGAGGCGATGTGTTCGGTGGCTCCGATCGCAGCGCAAAGACCGAGCCAGAGCATCAAGCCCAGGGCCGCGCCGCCGAGGGCCGATTGCACACCGGCGATGCTGAACACCACTCCAACGGCCAAGGCCAACACGAAGTAGGAAATCAGCATGACGCTGAAGAACACGGCCGGCGAACGGGCCGCTTGCATCGCCTTGACCTTTTCCTCGCTGTATCCATGCAGCCGCTGCCAGGTCTTGCCGAAAAGGGCGGTGTACC
>CAYXEY010000810.1:0-2398 GCA_964464105.1 uncultured Planctomycetaceae bacterium | reverse complement strand
CCCAGGGCCTCGCAAGCCGCCGGGGAAAGTTGCTGACAAGCCGCGCCGTTGAAGCAGCAAGCGCCGATGGTGGTTCCGCAGGCGTTGTCGGCGCAAGTCTTGCCGCTACCAAGATAGACGCCCCCTTGAGTGGTGCAATCGAAAGCAGAAAGCGGCTGACAATTTCCATTGCCCAAGCAGCATGCACTCACAAGCATGCAGTAATTGTTACCACAGGGGGTGTTCACACCAAGGAAGCTGCCACCGAGAACGGCACAGCTATGGAGTGAAAGAACAGTGCAGGTGCCATCGCCACGGCAGCAGGCGCCGGTGATCACGCAGGTCGTCGGGCCGCAGGCCACGCCCGCGCCCTTGAAGGTTCCGTTCTGAGCCGTACATCCGGCCTGGGTCAATTGCGTGCAATCACCGTTCGGCAGACAGCATCCACCGGTCGGCGGACACTGACCACACGGGACGTTGTCGCCCAGGTAATTGCCACCCACGAGGGCACAGCTTGCCTGTGAGATGGAAACACAGCCAGTGGGCTGGCAGCATGCGCCAGTCGGAACACACTGGTAACAATCAATCGCCTTACCGAGGAAGGTTCCGCCCTGAGCGTCGCAGGCATTCGCGGTCAGCTGCTGGCAGGCCGCCCCATTGAAGCAGCAGGCGCCGACGCCGTTTCCGCAGGCGTTATTGGCGCAGCTGGTGTTCGTACCGAGATAGACGCCACCCTGCGTGGCGCAGGCCGTGGCGGTGAGCGACTGGCAGGGGGCGTTGCCGAAGCAGCATGCACCTGAAGCAGCACAGCCATTTGCAGTGCAGGTTGTGCCTGACCCGAGGAAGCTACCGCCAAGAACGCCGCAGCTATGCAGCGAAAGGACCTGGCAAGTGCCGTCGCCCCGGCAGCATGCACCGGTGATGACACACGTCGTCGGGCCGCAGGGCACGTCGGCGCCCTGGAAGGTTCCGTTCTGAGCGGTGCAGTTGGTCTGAGTCAGTTGCGTGCATCCGCCATTCGGCAGACAGCAGGCGCCCAGCGCGTTGCAGCCGGGAATGGGCGTATAAACGCAGACGCCATTGACGCATGAGTCCATGGTGCAGGGGTCGCCGTCATCGCACGGCGGAATGTTGAGGCCGCCGATCGCGGTGATCGTGGCCTTCTCGCCGGAAGCATCAAAGAAAATTCGCAGGCAACTGATCTGCGCGCCTGCCGCGATTCCGAATGACGACAGGTTGATCCGCACCTTGTTGAGCGCCAGCGCACCGATGCCCGGCACGTTGACGACTTCGCCATTGGCTGATGATGACATGAAAGTCTGGAAGGGCGTGAGCGATCCGTCAGGTCGACAGAGGGCGACCTGCATCGGGGACGGCTCATCAAGCTCGAAGATAACCAGGTCGTCGCCCGGTCCGTTTATAATGGTATTGTCGGTGAAGGAAATGTCGATAAGCGGCTTGCCGATGCCCCCTTCCATGACGGCGACGTGCGTCGGCAGATCCACGCCGGTCACGGCCTGCACGATGTTGGTCGCGCCGCCGAGAAACACGAATTGTCCGCTGACAATGCTCGCCTGGTCGGCGAAGGCGCGGGTGCCGCCTGAAAACGTGATGCCGCCGATGGTGATCGACGGACACTGCTGGGCGCTGGCCGGCGCTGCAATTGTCATCACGGCCAGTGCGGCCATCGCGACAAGCGCGCCAGTCTTGGTACACGAACAACAACACCGGTTCTTCTTAATCATGTCAGTTCCCCACCTGAGAGACTCTGTCACTTGCGACGGTCCCGACTTCGGAACACATCGCGAAAGCTCGAACGCCGCGCCCGCATGTCCGCGAGTGCTTCGAGCTGGTTGTCCTGCGTCGGGGGATTGGTCGCGGCGACAATATCTGCCGCGCGGGCCGCGAGAAAAAACGCGTGCCTCGTTCCCCTCATGATCGCGTCATGCGATCCTGGGCATCCATGCAAACGAATGAAAACGACCCGGTGTCAACGAACGATGTGGCCAGCCCCCCGGGCCGCGCGACGAGAATCCATTGCGTCGGCTCGACTGTCCGGCTGATTATCACCGGAAAGTGACGAAATGGAAAGTGCGAGCGGCGAAATTTTCGTTAGTTGTTAGTATGGGACGAGCAGCGATTTGCCAGGTTGTCCGAGAACTTCAGCGGAGTCTGTTCGTCGTCCGAAAATCGGGCGGTCCGTTCGGGCGTGCTGGATACACCGAACTCGGCGCGAACCCGCCGTCATAAACCAACCTGCCGTCCGATCATTCGAGTTTCAGTCCCCGGCGACGTCCGCTCTCAAGCGAATTCGACATTCAACCGAGATAACCAGCGAGACTCCGCGCCCGCCGGACCACCGCCGCAGACCAGGTCCGGCTCAAGGATATTTGCCATGCACTCTTCAACACTGCTCGAC
>CAYXEY010000809.1:0-2403 GCA_964464105.1 uncultured Planctomycetaceae bacterium | reverse complement strand
CTTGCGGGCGAGATCACGATTCGAGTCCATGAGGCGCCGCAACTGGACGAAGGTGCGCATGATGGCGATGTTCACTTCAACCGCGCGTGGCGAGCGCAGGACGCTGGAGAGCATGGCGACGCCCTGCTCGGTGAAGGCGTAGGGGATTCCGCGCCGGCCACCGTGCATGCCTGCGGTCACAATTTGTGACCGCAAAGGCCCACCCTTCTTGCTATTCGATGCAGCGACCGGCGAACTTGAAATGCCAATCTGGCATTTCAAGTTTTCCCAATCCTTGCTGTCCAACTGGAACATGAAATCATCGGGGAAGCGGTCAATGTTTCTCTTGACTGCGCGGTTGAGCGCTCCGGTTTCCACCCCGTAGAGCATGGCAAGATCGGCATCGAGCAGCACCTTCTCGCCACGGATAAGGAAGACGAGCTGCGCGAGATTTTCCGGCTTGGGCGTGATTTTGGCCATCGAGGGTCAGTCCTTTGCGGCAACGGCGTGGGTAATCATCTTGTCGAACTCCGCTTCGACCTTTTTCGCGAAGTCGGCCTCGATCTGATAGACCTCGGTGAACTCGGCGAAAGCCCAGCGGCCGTAGGTGCCGAGATGGTTGACGCCGGGCACCCAGTAGGTGTCCATGGTGGATTTCTTTTCCACCGCGTCCTCGCGCCGGTAGCCCTTGATCTCGACGATGAGATTGAGCAGGTCTTTGTCGCCATGTCCATCATCCACACGCACGATGAAGTCCGGGATGTACTTGCGCATTTCGGAGCCGAAGCGATACGGCACTTCGAGGCCGAGATTGTGGTTCTTCACATAGGCACGGACTTTGGGGTGCGATTCCGCGACGCGGCAGAATTCGCCCTCCCAGTCGCTGTCGAGAACCACCCAGTTGATGTGGCTTGACTTGGAACTGGTCTCCCAGCGGTCGGTCTTCGAGGTGTTGAAGCGGACATGCTTCGTCGAGCCGGTGGGGTTGTAGGCATCGAGCAGCGCCTTGATCGGGCGCTCGCCGAGAAACTGGCGGGTAATCGCGGCAGTGATCTTGTTGCAGGCCATATCGGCCAGTTCCTGATACATCAGCAGGGCGGGATAGGTGTCGCCCTTGCAGACAAGGCAGGTGTCGAGCCATTGCTTGGTGATGCGCTTGAGCTGGCCGAAGAGGTGGAGCTTGGGCTCCTCGCCGGGGTCGCGCCATTTCGTGTACAGCAAGCGCTGGGTGAGGTGAAAGACCAACGTGGAAGGCCGGATGTCGCCGAGATGCTCTAAATTCATGTCGGTGGATTCGCCGATGATCCCGGCATTCAGCGTCTTAGACGGGCCGACAAGGTCGGGGTTAAGCGTCAGGATGGATTCGTCGTTGAAATCGGCGGTCAGCCGTTCTTCCGGCAACTCGACGCGATAGCCCTCGACGCGGGGGAAGCGGATTTCGAGGGCGTCGCGCTCCGGGCGCATGGCCTTGACCTGAACCGTCTCGCGCGGGGGCTGCGGCGGGGCAATGACCGGCTTGGCGGTGAAGTCGAAGGGATTGCCGAAAACGTCCGCGTATTCGACGTTGAAGAGACCTTGATCCGGGCCGTCCTCATTCAGTTCGTAGGACTGGCGCCGGAGCGCGCGTCCGATGACCTGCTCGCACAGAAGCTGGGTGCCAAAGGCGCGTATGCCGAGGACGTGGGTGACGGTATTGGCATCCCAGCCCTCGGTGAGCATCGACACCGAGACGACGCAACGGATCGAGCCGCCCAGTTGGCCGGGCTTGCCGACGGTGTTCATCACCTCGCGGAGCAGTTCCTGGTCGGTGATGTTGTCGCCGGCACGGGCGTCGCCGCTGCGCTCGACAATCTCGCGGCGAAAGCGCTCGATTTCGTCGGCGGCCATGCCGCGGAAATTGTCGTCGAGCGCATCGCCGGCTTCGAGCTGCTCGCTGTCGATGAGCAGCGTGTTCGGGCGCGGCAGGGGATTGCCGTGCTCGTCGAAGTTCCGGAATAACGGCAGGCGTCCGTTTTCCGGCGTGGTGCTTCCATCGGAGTTCTTGCGGTGAAAGCCGGAGATGAAGTCGTAAACCAGCTTGGAAATGGCGGTGTTCTGACAGACGATGATGAAACAGGGCGGCACCTTGATGCCATTCTCTTCCCAAAGCTTGAAAGTTTTCTCGTAATGACCGTAAAGCGCTTGCAGCGCGGTTTGCAAGCGTGTCGGGAGTTTGAGCGGATCGAGGTCGTCGCCCTGGCCGCGGCCCTTCTTGGGCATGTCTTTGCTGATGTTCTTCCAGAGGTCGCGGAATACCGGCAACTCGTCGCCGGGGATGTTTTCCGCCACGGGTACGCGCGGCAGTTTGACGATGCCGCACTCTATGGCGTCCATCAGCGAGAAGTCGCTCATTGTCCATGGGAACAGCGTGCCTTCGGCGTAACC
>CAYXEY010000808.1:0-2421 GCA_964464105.1 uncultured Planctomycetaceae bacterium | reverse complement strand
CCACCGAGCGGTTGGGCAACCGCACACGTGAAGACGCTCGGCAGGCGCTGCACCGCGAGGTGCGCGCGCACCGGCCGACAAGCCTCGATCACTGGATCGCAGATCAACTCGACAAGGATGGCAAGGTGCGCGTCGCGGACTTGCGAGCGCCTAACGGCGATCCGGCCGCTACCGACGCCCTCAAGGGCCGCGCCCAAGAACTGCGCCGCCTGGGTCTGGCGACGGAGGTGAAACGCAACGTCCTTCAATTCGCACCTAACTGGCGCGACGGCCTCAAGGCGCTCGAACTCCATCTCGACATTCGCAAAGCGCTGATGCAGGCGCGCGCCATCGATGCTGCTCGTGCGCATCAGACTGGAAAGTCGATTTCGTCTCTACTGCGCGGGCCGGATCGCTGAGTATTTCCCGCGTCAAGCGAGCTCACCGTTTCCCGGCGTTTCCCGCCTCGTTCCTGCCATTTCGGCTCCGGCACGCTTCCATCGTCATGGAGGCTCGCTTGTCCATCAACGCGCACTTCGCGCCGCCCATCATTGATCTCAGCGAACCCGCGCTCGATCGCGCGGAAGCCACGAGTTCGCTCGCAACATTTGCACCTGAAGACTATCGCCATCACCTAGAAGGCAGCGGGCTGACCGAGTCCGAGCAAAACGAACTATTGGCCGCATTGTGGAAAATCATGTGCGGGTTCGTCGACCTCGGTTGGAACGTCGACGCTGTGAGCCTGGTCCTTGGAGCGACCTCGCCTTCACCGCAGGATGCCAGTAGAATCGATGCCGATTGCCAGCGGCCGGCGTCTCCCACTTCCGGCCCGCGTTAGCAACATTGTTGCTGAGGACGTGCCCATGAAGCCTGTACATGCCGCGATCGTTTATTGCCGCGTCTCGAGCAAAAAGCAGGAACTCGACGGCGACGGCAATGGCAGCCAGGAGCATCTCTGCCGCAATCATGCGGCCAAGCTCGGCGTGCCTGTTGAAGCAGTCTACACCGACAGCAAATCCGGCTTTGGCGACTACATGGAACGCCCCGGCATGGTTGGGGTGCTCCGCCATCTCAAGGCCAATCGTTTAAAGCGGTACGTTGTCATCTTCGACGACCTGAAGCGGTTCGCGCGCCGCACCCGGTTTTATTGGGAGCTTAGGGACCGCCTTGCTGAGGACTTTGGCGCGGTCGTTGATAGTCCCAACTTCCGGTTTGAAGACTCTCCGGAAGGCCGTCACCACGAAACCATCACCGTTGCTGGTGGTGAACTCGAACGCGAACAACTTCGTCGACAGGCCATTCAGAAAATGACGGCTCGGGTTGAGCGAGGGTACGCCGTCACTGCGGCGCCTGTTGGCTATGAATATCGTTCAGTCAAACGCAGCGGACGCATTCTATTCCCGAAGGAGCCTGAGGCTTCAATCGTGCGTGAAGCGCTCGAAGGCTACGCGTGTGGTCGCTTCGAGAGCCAAGCCGAGGTCCAACGCTTCCTCGAAAGCCGGCCTGAGTTTCCGCGAGATCGCAAGGGCCGGGTCCACAATCCACGCGTCACGGAGATGCTGAAACGGCCCATCTATGCCGGCCTCGTCAGCGCGCCTTATTGGAATGTCTCTTTGCGCAAAGGCGTGCACGAGGGGCTGATCAGTGTCGAAACCTTCAACATGATTCAGGATCGGTTGGTTGGAAAGAAGCGAGCGCCGGCGCGCGCCGACTTCAATCCTGATTTCCCGTTACGAGGCTTTGTCGCCTGCACCTGCGGCACAATGCTAACCGCGGGTTGGACCAAAGGGCGCGATCGTCACTACCCCTACTACTTCTGCTATAACCGGGCTTGCACTCACTACGGTCGGTCCATCAAACGCGACGCGCTTGAGGGCAAGTTCGCTGTTCTTATGGAAAGCGTTCAACCGCCCGCCGGGGTGTTTCGTGCCGCGCGACACATGTTCGAAGACGCTTGGAACGCGCGCATCGCGGCAAGCGACACAGACGCGAAGGCGATGCAAACATCGCTGCTCTCGGCAGATCGGCAGATCCAACAATTGCTCGATCGCGTCGTTGATACTGAAAGCGCCGCTGTCGCCAAAGCCTACGAAGAACGCATCGAAGGTTTGCAGGCGGAGAAGCTCGCAATTGCCGAGAAACTGCAACGCGTGGACAAGCCGAAGCTCAATTTCGAGTCCGCTGTTAGAACCGCGATGAACTTCCTCGAAAACCCAATGAAACTATGGAGTTCAGATCGCATCGAGCAGAAACGTTTGGCCCTACGTCTAACGTTTGCCCAGCACCTGGAATTCGACCGCGAGACCGGTTTTAGAACCGCCCATTTGTCTTTGCCGTTCAAGGCTTTAGCGGCAATTTCAGAGCCGTTTTTGGGGTCGATTCAAGGAATGGTGGGCGCGGCAGGGATTGAACCTGCGACCCCTCCCGTGTGAAGGGAGTGCT
>CAYXEY010000807.1:0-2427 GCA_964464105.1 uncultured Planctomycetaceae bacterium | reverse complement strand
ACTATAAAAAGAATGTGGGCGGCGGGAGTTGAACCCGCATACCCCGGCTTCCAAGGCCGGGCGCTTTGCCAGTTTGCGTACGCCCACAGGTAGCTGAATGCAGGCCCGGCCAGCCCCCGTCACAGGATTCGCCGGGCCTGCTTCTTTTCCGGGCCGTTCAGCACGACCCTAGGGCTCTCCTGAGCATCACACACCGCCTTTCTTCAAAAGCTCCCGCGCCAAGTCCAGCAGGTCGCCCTTGATCCGAATTGCACGAGTTGTGCCGATACGGCAATCGTCGAAAGGATCGCTGGCTGCATCATGGGACAGCCCCACTCGGACCGCCCAATCTCGTGCTGCGGTTCGCATGGCCTTACCTTTTCGCCCCAGAATGCTACCCGCCTTATTGACGGCAATGCCCGTCATTCCCGCATCGACGAGTGTTTTGAGCAGAACCGAATCACGCGGCGCGTCATTTGTCAATAATGACTTTTGTATAGTAACCTGTGCGTCCGACCCTGATAATCCAATGCATTCTTGAATCAGCATCCGCAGTTCTTCTGGCGTTGGGTCGATGATTTCAAGTGCGCCGATTCGTAGTCGCATGATTCGTACTCCATTCCGGTTACACAGTATCCGTGGTGCCGCACGGAATTTACACGTTATCGGAACTGTGTCAAATTCTTTTTTTCTGTGAATGGTAGCGGTCAGTCTGGCAGCCCCCGCCGGTGGTGGTAGAATTGAAACGGAGGCCAGACATGGCAAAGCAGGATGACACCCCGAAGCCGTCAATGGATGACGTGATGCGCGCAGCAATGCAGATCAAACCGAAGGGAAAGCCGACATCGCCCAAGCCGAAGCGGAAGACCGCCCGTAAGAAGCGGTAACAGTTAGAACACCCCCCAACACCTAACGAACATTTGATTTATCGGACGTCGGGTTTGTCAACGGGATAATACCGAAAATTCACCCAAATGTCCTGTAACATGTTACGGTCCGAAATCAGAAATATGCCGCCCCATCCGAAAATGTGTGCGTCTGTACACTGCTCGTAACCAACTACATCATAGGACTTTGTGAATGCCCGCGATCACTGTTATTCTCAGCCCGAAACTTTTATCGTTAGCTGAATTTGCCTCTTGACTTTCCTGTGCTACATTGTATCCGTGCCTCGCACAGACTCCCCCCGCGGCACACTCTCCCCCTGCGTGTCCGACCACGCGATATGACGAGCCGTACAGGAATCATTTTGTTGTTGTATTGACGCATAGGTTTCCTGGCAGTGCAGCTAACGGCGGGTCGTAGCACTGGGTCTTAGAGGCCCGGGCGACTCACTCCCCTGCCGAGCGTGAAAGAGGCTGCGCGCCCAATTGGCCCTGGGAGGCCGTGGGAGTCATGGATCACATGTCGACCTTAACTTCGCAGTCAATCTCGTCGTCGCCGATTGCTCCGCGTCCGCTCCCGACGGCTCGGGAGCCGCTTGATACAGTCGTCGCGAAGCTCGGCGTTAAACAGACCGCACACCTTCGTCGCGTGCTCTCGGAGCCGATCGAGTTTGTCGGTCACGAGTCGTTCAAGCTCGCCGGCACGGCGCGGAAGCTCTTTGGCGGCAGCGTCGGCGGCGAGCGCTCGACGCGCCCGTGGTGCAACGCCGCCGAGATCGACTGGTCGGCCACCGGTCTGGCTGCCGACTCGTCCACGCTCTCGGGCGACGACGAGCGGATGTGGTTCCTCAAGCTCAACTATGCACGCTACCGCGTGTCTAAATTGCTCTCACAGTATGCCGACAAGCGTCTGACCGCCCGGGCCGCCGGAGAAGTCCTCTTCTGGCACGCCCAGGCTGAGACCGCCAAGACCCAGATCGTGCAGGCCAACGTCCCGCTGGTGCTGGCCATGGCCAAGCGGACCCGCCTCGGCAACATTGACTATGCCGAGCTGATTTCCGAGGGCAACATGGCCCTGCTGCGCAGCGCCGACAAGTTCGACTGCTCGCGCGGCTTCAAGTTCAGCACCTATGCCTGCCGGGCGATCCTGAAGAGCTTTTCGCGCGTGGCCATGAAGGCCAGCCGCTACCGCTCGCAGTTCCCGACCGAGTTCGACCCGTCGCTGGAGAAGAGCGACCATCATGATCGGCAGCGCGAGGCTCTCGAAGCCGACTGCGTCGATGAGCTGAAGTCCATCCTCGGACGCAACCTGGCCGGCCTGAATGATGTCGAAGTCCGCGTGCTCAAGGCCCGCTTCGCCCTGGATCGCACGGACGAGAACTCGGAGGAGCAGGCCCCGAAGACCCTGGAGCAGGTCGGCATGCTCATCGGCGTCACCAAGGAGCGAGTGCGACAGATTCAAAACCGGGCGCTGTCGAAGCTTCGGCTCGCGCTGCAGGATGACTTTTTGGCGGCGTAAGGTGTTCGCTGTTTGCGGAGGGCTGGCGAGCCTCTCCGTCAAACG
>CAYXEY010000806.1:0-2429 GCA_964464105.1 uncultured Planctomycetaceae bacterium | reverse complement strand
GCTCGCTGGAGCCACTCCGACATTGGCACTCGCAGCCACTGCGATTGCTTGGTTCGTCATCGTGCTTGGGGTCAATGACGTGCGGACCGCAAACTGCCGGGCGACCGCAAGGCTTGTGCTTTTGTTGCCCACCCTTGGAGCCATTGCGTGCATGTTGGTGGCCGTTCAACTCCTTCCTACGTTCGATCTCTATCGAAGTGGTGCGAGATCGACCTGGACGATCGATCAGCTGGCAGAAGGGGGTATTGATGTTCGAACCTTGTTTTATCAACTACTGGCACCCGGTGCCCTGGGTGACTTTACGGGCCTTTGCCATCCAAGACTAAACCATGAGACAGCCGTATTTATTGGCGGGACCGGATTGATCCTGGCGATTCATGCGGTTTGCTACGAATGGGGGCGTGCCTGGGTGAGGCCTCTCGTGATTCTAGTGGTGATAGGGGTTGTGATATCCCTGGCCGGTTCACCCATTTTGAAAGGACTGCTGACCATTATGCCGATCCACATCCGCCAATCTGCGCGCTGGGTCGGAATCCTGCAATTCGGGTTAGCACTCCTCTCTGGCATTGGACTGCAGAGTTGGATTGCCAATGCAGGTCGAGTCAAGCGTCGTCAGTATGTGGCTCTCATTACAAGTGCAGTCATAGCTCTTGTCACTGTTTCCATTGTGACTACTTTCGGAGATCTCACAGCCAATCCAGTCATAATTGATCGATGGCAAGCATCTCAGGGGCCTGGTTTTCGAGCGTGGTTGGCAGGGATCAATCCTGACCAGTTACGACACCTTTCTTCCGAGAGAACGATTGGCTCGTGGGCCATCATGTTTGCGGCCGGGGCGTCTGGACTGGCAATCGCGTGTGCCAATCACTTCCGAAGCAGAGTTCGGGGAGCAATCGTCATCGTGACGTGGAGCACAATTGAGCTGTTGCTGGGCGCTACACAGACTTGGATGGGCCGACAAACATCGATGGTAAAGGAAGGAGATCCCGAGCCCATCATTGAGTTCCTGCAGAACAATCTGGGTGATGAACGGTATTTTAATGCGGCGGTTTACGTCCCTCTTTGGGAGAATCAAGGGGCGGTCAATAAACTCGCCAATTTGGACACCTATTATGGCACAGGCCTCAACGTTTCACGCGAACATGATGCAATGTTGCGCTCCATGCACGGAACGTTCACTGAGCTAAATATTGGCGCGACGAAGTACGTCCTCTTGGGAAAGCGCCAGCCTGAATTGTCGCTCCGCGAAGTGTTCTCGCATGACGGCATTTCTGTTTGCGAAAACTCTTCCCGAATGCCTTTAGCTTGCTTTGTTGACGATATCGAGGTGGTATCGACCATTGCCGATTCGATTCGACGCCTCAGCGCATCCGAGTTCGATCCACGAGCCACAATGGTCGTCGATCGGCCCCTGCCGACCGTGGCCGGAAAATCCTTCGGTGAGCCTGTCGACTGGCTCGCCGTTCGGCAATGGAAGGCTGGGCTCATTGAAATCGCAACCCAGACGCAGACGCCTCGCGCTGTCTTCTTGAGCGTTTCATTTGATCGCGGATGGACTGGTACTTGTAATGGGCAGCCGGTCGATATTGTCCGGGCGAACGGCTGCTACATGGCCTTTGCGGCGCCGGCCGGTGCGAGTTCCATCACGCTGCATTATCAGACTCCTGGATTGCGGCTGGGCAGCTATGTCTCTTTTTTCACATTAATTGCGCTGATTGGCGGCATACTCACACACAGTCGGTTGGGTTCAAATAAGCGAGTTCTCGTAAACCCAAGCTGCGGCTCGCTTTAATGGACCAACCGGCGTCTAGGTTCATTCGAAAAGGGCAAATGATTAAGTAACGACGCAAATCGAGCGGAGCTTAATTTTCGACAGAGAGCCAGTTTACGGGAAATCCCCTATGACTTAGCGTGACAATAGGTCAGTGAGGACCATTTTTTTCAGAAAATGTGACGGGGTACGTTGCGCAAGACGAGTATTAGCGACTATAGGTAGAGCTTCGTGGTCTCGGCTCTCGAGGAGCAGTGTAATGGACACGCGGAAAAGTGATTTCCCTCACCCCGATCAAATTGACGCTGCACTGGAGGCTTTCTGGGGTGGCTCGGCAAAGGAGATGGACTTGCTAGCGGCGGGGGAATCAAGATCTGAGCGGGTTCGGCCGTGTAAACTCTTGCTCGAGGCAGTGACATCGCTGAAAGCTCAGCAAATATGCATCGACGATCGACGGTGCGACTTCCCGGCCTAATTAATAAGTGGTGCTGCATATGCGGCTCGCGCATTGCACCACGAGATGACCAGGGAATTGAGGTTGACGTTGGCTCAGAGTTCGCTCTGTTATTTATCTAGAAATTCCTTACAAATTTAATTTGCGTTTCGGGAAACTGGTGTCATAGTTGAGGAGGCAAAGGTGGACGAGACCGGTGCCTTC
>CAYXEY010000805.1:0-2439 GCA_964464105.1 uncultured Planctomycetaceae bacterium | reverse complement strand
GCACGGCAGCAGATTGGTCGTCAACTCTGGTCTTTTCTCTGCCATCTCGAAACCTCCAATTTGCCTTTCATTTGATCACCCTCAAGTCGCTCCTCTTCCCCCACCGCTTCTCGTTCGCCAGCTTTCCAGCCTCACTCCTTGCGGCAGACACCCGCCTGGCGCGCGCCAACTGCTCTCGGATCCCGTTGTGCATCCAGCACCCGTTGCCGACGTAGAACAGCCGCGACAACTTCAGTTTGTTCCGGTCCCACTGTGCTTTTGTCACGCGGCAGATGTTCGTCAAGTCATCCTCGGCGGAGGAAATCTGCCCGTCGTTCTGCCACATCGCCATCAAAAGTTGCAGGTACATCCATCCACACTCAGGGCTCATGTCATAGGTGTCGCGCCGGAAATCCCCGATCATCAGCGGCATCCAGATGTCGATCTGTGGTGGTTTGGTCATTTTTTTCTTCGGCGGATCTTCGCTTTTGACGTTGCCTGTGAACAGCGTTAGCTAGTTCACTGTGTATGTGGATCCGTTTGGGATCGGTTTCGGATCCCAATTGGGATCAAAACGATCATTCCGATTGCATAAATTGCCTAAGCATTTTGGATATCCGGAAGACTCCTAGCGACTTGTGCATGTCGTTGAAATCCTGCCCGGCGGTCGGCGGCATAAAGAACTTACGACCGGAATGCTGCGCCGCCACAAGCCCTGTTTCGCTCAGATCGTTGTCCGCAACCACCACCCCGCCCTCACAATTGCCGGCAAGCTTCGCCAGGTTGTGCGCCGAGAAGCAGACATGAATCCTGTATCGCATCTTCAGCGCCGACAGCGCGGCCCTGATCGACAGTCCTGTTGCGTAGCCCTCGCAGAAGAAGTCACGGCCCTTGTTGTCGATGATGTATTCAGCCCGGCTGCACTGTTGGCCGAAGAGAAATTTCTTCTCGCCGTTCACCGTGATCGTCTGCACTCCGACAAGCCGGCCAGATACGCGCATCGGGATCAACAGCAGCGGCCCGGAATCGGTCGGCATCACGTTCCCTCGTTCGTCCGGGAAGCCCTTGCCGTCAAGGTATGCGTGGCGTTCAAGGATGCACTGGCTCAACATATAGGCCGCGCGCTTTGCGGCCCTCTGGCGGTATTCCTGCAGCTCTCGTGCGACTTTCTCGCAGCGACGGCGGATTGCTGCTGCGTCGATACGGATGTCGTTCTCGCCTTCTGGAAACCACGTAGCAACCTCGCCCATCGTCGCGTGGTTCTGGACGTGCGCGTGACTTCCAAGGTGCTTGTAGGCGCCGTTCTTCTTTTGCGGGTGGTCGGTCGTCGGCACACGAACCCACTTGCCGAATTCCACGTGGCGCAGCAGCAGGCCGTGCGCCGCGGCGAAATCCTCGAACCTCATGCCGCCACCTTCTGCGACGCCTTCGCCCGTGCAATCTGCCGCGAGCGCAGCCAGTTGATGACCTCCAGCTTCGGTATCTGCGGCTCTGGTTTAGCCATGCCGGGCTGCACCCCGAATTTGTCTTGGTACGCGAAGAAGGCGTATCCCGGCTTGTACCCACGTGCTTCTGCGTAACCAAGCAACTGCGCATAGAACTCGGTTTTGTAAACCATCGAGTGCTTGCGATTCGCCGTGTTGCCGCTCAGCTCTTGCATCTCTCCTGGCGCCTCGATCACCTCTGATCGCCTCGCCCGGACGTGCCCGCAGTGTGAGCAGGTATCCGAGTGAGACGGCCATAGCGAGCCACAGCGCGGGCATCGGGACTTTTCTTTCTCCAGCTTGGACGGCTCCGGCTTCGGCTTCTCTGCGCCGTCGTCAAGCTCTCTCACACCGTTCGCGCACAGGTCGTCCCACTGGTCCCGAAACCGAAGATAGTTTCCAGAGTGATCCAACCAGATCGCTTGCTCCTTCCCCTCGTGCGTCCGCATCACGCGACCGATCTGCTGCACGTGACTGGAAAACGACTTCGAGAACGGGCGGGCTGAGACGCCGATCATCACGTCGCTTTGGTCAAACCCCTTCGTGAGAATATCGGTCGCGATGATTCCGTTAATGTCGGTGTCTGGCTTGTCAAATTCTGCCAACACTTCGCCTTTGTAGTCGTCGTCGTCCTTGTAGCTGATGCTGATAAAGTTGTAGCCGGCCTCGGCGAACTTTCGCGCCAAGTCTTCGCCGTGCGCCACTCCTGAGCAAAACACAATGGTCTTGCGCGGCCCGCCGAAAATCTCGTGAGTCTTCGCGACCCATTCGGCCACAATGTCGCCCGTAATCTGGATCCCGCGCTTCGTCGTTTCGGTTGCAGACCATTCCCCGGCGACCTTCTTTGCGCCGGTCATGTCGATTTCTGTTGCGATGAACACGCGCGGAGCGATCAGCCATCCCTGCGCGACAAGCTCATCAATCGTCACAGCAGACTCAACGCTCGAATAGACGGCCCCCATGCCCTTGGTGAATG
>CAYXEY010000804.1:0-2462 GCA_964464105.1 uncultured Planctomycetaceae bacterium | reverse complement strand
TGGTTTCGACGCGGCGCGACATCGCGCCCTGACTGAGGCTGCGTTTGCAACCTCCAGCGCCTTTGAGAGGTTCACCTCGCTGGTTGGAAATCTGGAGGAGAAGCTTGCCTCGGGTTCGGCGCAGGGAGCCGAAGCCTTGAAGATCGGCGCCTGTTATCTCGTGCTCGAGGAGCCGGAGAGCGCGCTGCAATGGCTGCAGAAGGCGCCGAAGAGCGCCTATCGCAGCGTGCTGCTGGGCGACTTGTATCGCGACATGCGGCGGTTTGACGACGCCGTCACGGAGTATGACGCCGCGGTCAGCCAGGGCGCGGATGCCGTCGAAGTCACTCTGCAGAAGGCGGCCGCCCTCGTGGCCAGCAACAAGGTCGAGGCCGCCGAATCCGTGTTGCAGCAGCACAAGGCCGCGGAGGCTTCCTCCGCCGACTGGATGTTCGTGAAGGGATTGATCACCGAGGCCCGCGGCGACGCCCTGTCGGCCATGTCCTCGTACGAAGAGGCCGTCGCGCGCGATGAAAATCACTCCGACGCCGCCTTTCGACTCGCCTACCTGCTGGACCTGCACGGCGACGACGATGGCGCCCACGATTGGTATGAGCGCTGCGCCGACATGCCGCGCGTGCACGTCAATACCCTTATCAACCTTGCCATCCTGGCCGAGGATGACGGCGACTACGATCTCGCCGAATCATGCCTGCGCCGCGTTCTCCAGGTCAGCCCCAACCATCCGCGAGCGTCGCTTTATCTGAAGGACGTTGTGGCGGGCCAGTCGATGTTTTACGACGAAATGCAGCACAAGGTGCAGCAGCAGCACGACGCCGTGCTCGACACGCCGGTGACCGATTTCGAGCTTTCCGTACGCAGCCGCAACTGCCTGAAGAAGATGAACATCTTCACGCTCGGCGATCTGCTGCGGATCAGCGAGCGCGAACTGCTGGCCTACAAGAACTTCGGCGAGACCTCGCTGAAGGAGATCAAGGCGATGCTGGTGCAGAAGGGGCTGTCGCTGGGGCAGCTCGCATCCGAGCAGATCGTCATGCCGCGGGCCACGCCGTCCGCCCCGCAGCCGGAGGGCAATCCCGAAGTGCTGTCGCGACCGGTTTCGACGCTGGAGCTTTCGGTTCGATCGCGCAAGTGCCTGCAGCGGCTGGGGATTAATTCAGTGGGCGAGCTGGCCGCAACCACTGAAAATGAACTCTTGTCGTCGAAGAACTTCGGGCAGACCTCGCTGACTGAGATCAAGGGCCGGCTGGCCGAACTGGGTATTTCGCTGCGGGCGCCGAACTAACGGCAATCGAGCGGCGCGGCGTTACCATGCCGCCGGGGGACTGCAAGGGAGTGCGGCCCGATGACTCGCCGACAACCCAGACCATTGCGCCGGCGTGTCGGGGCTTTGCTGCTTTGGGCCACCGCCTTCACAAGCGGGGCCGCGATGTTCGTTGGCTGTCTGAATCTGCGCGATACGTTCCCATGGGACAAGCCCGCCAAGCCTGAGGAGCCGCCGGTCACCGTGCCGGATCGGCAGATACGTGTGCTGCTCGGTACCAAACGGCCGAGGCCTGCCGAGCGCGTATCGGTCACCTCGGCGTTCACCGTGGTCGATTACGACTCGGGCAAAGAGCTGGCGACGGTCGCCAATCCGGCGATCGAGGTGAACCTCGGCCCGTCCGGCAGCGGCATCGCGCTGTCCACGACGATCTTCGATTCGAAAGACATCGTCATTTCGCCGAAGCGCGACGCGGCCATCGTGCTGGGCACCAAGACCTATCGCGGACGCTTGCGCGTGCAGCGAGTCGACAACGGCATCATCCTCATCAATCTGGTTGACATCGAAGGATATCTGCGCGGCGTGCTCCGTGGCGAGCTGCCGGGCGATTTTCATGTCGAGGCGTTCAAGACGCTGGCCGTGGCAGCGCGAACGTATGCACTTTATCAGAAGCAATTCTCGAAGGGTCGCGATTACGACGTGGTCGATCACGAGGGCAGCCAGGTCTACGACGGGGTGTCGAAAGAGGAGCGCATCGCGGTCGACGCGGTCGAGGCCACGCGCGGACAGATCGCCGTGTGGCGCAACAAGGGTGTGGAGGAGATCTTCTGCACTTACTACTCCTCCACCTGCGGCGGGCTGTCGCAGGCGGTGCGCAATGTGAAGCCCAATGATCCGGCCGTGCCGCCGCTGGCCGGCGGCGTGGAATGTCACGATTGCAGTCCATCGCCGTATTACCGCTGGGGCCCGGCGCGGGCCACGCGGGCCGAGGTGACCAAGCGGATCGTCGCCCGGTATCCCAGTGTCAAAAAATTAGGGACGATTGTCGATTTGCGTCCCAAGGGGCTGACCTCGGACGGTCGGGTCATCCGCATGGAGATGATCGGATCGACCGGCCAGAGCGAGACCCTGGTGGGCGA
Organism: uncultured Planctomycetaceae bacterium; assembly: GCA_964464105.1. Taxonomy (GTDB): domain Bacteria; phylum Planctomycetota; class Phycisphaerae; order UBA1845; family UTPLA1; genus CAYXEY01. Next base: position 59 of record CAYXEY010000804.1, on the reverse strand, counting down.
GGACTTCCGCCTGGCGATGGGGCCCAAGCTGCTGCGTTCGACGAACTTCACCATTGAGG
>CAYXEY010000803.1:0-2465 GCA_964464105.1 uncultured Planctomycetaceae bacterium | reverse complement strand
TGGCGGCGCATCTGGCGGCCCGCGGCGGCATGCGAGCCCGGGCAGGTGTGCGCGATCCCCCAGGTCAACCGCGCCTACAAGGCGCTCTTCGGGGTGGTCACAGCGCTCGTCGCAGTCGCGCTGGGCTTTCCTTTCGTCGCGCCCTGGTTCTACTGATCGGAGAACATCATGAAGACACTTGTCGCAGGACTGATGTTGGCAGCGCTGACCTTCCCCGCCACGGCGGCGGTGAAGACCGTGACCCTTTCCGTGCCGGGCATGAACTGCGCGACCTGCCCGATCACCGTCAAGAAGGCGCTCGGCAAGGTCGACGGAGTCACCAGGGCCGAAGTGAACCTCGAGAAGCGCGCGGCCGTGGTCACCTTCGACGACAGCCGCACCAGCCTCGAGGCCCTGACCCGCGCCACCGGAGATGCGGGTTATCCGTCCACGCTCGTCGAGGACAGGAAGTGACCTCCGTCATCCTCGAATCCACGCTCACGTGCCCCGCGTGCGGCCACGTGAAGACGGAGACCATGCCGACGGACGCCTGCCAGTGGTTCTACGAGTGCGAGCATTGCCACACGGTGCTGAAGCCGAAGCCCGGCGACTGCTGCGTCTTTTGTTCCTTTGGGACGGTGCCCTGTCCGCCCATTCAAATGAGCGGGAATGAAGCCAGAAGTTGTTGCGGCTAGTTGGTCATCAAGATCGGAATGTCGTTCGAACTGGATTCCATTACCACATGGTATTCGGCGTTCAACGGCTTAGCCGCAACTTCTCTAACCACTCATTCAGGTGAGTGAGCGATCGCGCCCGAGGATCAATGACTTCCGGCTGAGACAGTGCCCCGCCTCTTCAGTGATCGAGCGCGGGACTTACATTCGACTGCGACCCGATTTGCTCGTCCAGTGCCACGAGCAGCGCTCCGATCTGGCAACGTTTCTAATTGCGTCGTTCAGCAGCTTCTGTCGAGCGCCTAGAAGCGCCTGACGTTCGGAAATCGACGCCCTTGAAGCCTAGCGCCAAGCGGACATGGTGGCTGAACGCACAGAACTCGAAGTAAATGAGGGTCGCATCCTTGGTTTGGCCCTTGTCTTCTGCATGGGTAACCGACATCTCTTCCATGGTCGCTCCGATCGTGCTACCGGGTCGCGGCAGCGGCGTGGCGGGCCGCGCTCGAATCCACGTTCGCGGCTCGTTCAGTGGGCGCCCCAGTTTCTGTCTTTTCCGGTTATTTAGCTTTTCGGAAAATCGCGCCGTAGTGATAGGGTGGCATTTCGATGACGGCTTCTTGCACGAATCCGGCCGGCTCGACGACGACGCGGGTTTGCTCCGCCGACAGGCGCATTGCGGTGCTCGGCCCTCGCGGCTGTCCAAGTATGACCGTCGTTTCACGCGGTAGAGGATGCCAATTGACGATGGCGACACGGCCGCCTGACTTCAATGCCGACGCCACCTCTCGTGCCAGAGCCGTCTTGTCCGGCACGCCGTGAAAGGTGTTGGCGATCAAGACATAGTCCGCCGGCTTACTCACCATCCCACTCAACTCCATCGCGTCACCGAGGAGCCACTCGCAGTTGGACAGGCCTTCGCAGGCTGCTTGTGCTTGTTCCAGCATGATCGGATCGAGGTCGACTCCAACCACACGCCCTGGGGCAATCTGTCGAGCGATTGCAGCGGTGAAATAGCCGTAACCGCAGCCCAGGTCGATGACATTCATTCCCCGCCCAATCCGCAACGCTGTGACGACACCATCGGGATCTGGCCATAGGACCTTCCACCAGTCCCGGTCCGGCATCCCCGTTGCCGGAAAAAACCTTTCCTTGATCATCATTCGAGGTCCTTCTTCATTCGCTGGTATTCCTCTTGACCGATCTCGCCGCGGGCGTAACGTCGGTCGAGAATCTCCCTCGCGCTTTCCTCTCGATCACGCAAGCCGTGACCGCCGCACATCGGCATACCTGCACCACGCAAAAGGAAGACCAACATCACGACAAGGAAGAGCAGCGGAAATATCCACATCATCGGAAACCACTCCCACGGTCCGTGCGGCCACATGGTTACGGTGCCTCCTTGTTATCTCGTCGTGGAACTTGGTCTCATTAATCGACCAGTCTCTTGATCGTTGCGCGCAGATGGCGTCCGACGAGATTGAAGCCATTGCTCTAGGTCGCGCAGCATATGGAGCAGATCGGGGTGGGCGAGGCAGTAATAGACGAAGGGACCGCGCCGCTCGGCGCGCACCAGCCCCGCCTCTCGGAGAATGCGCAGGTGGAACGACGCGTTGGTTTGCTCGAGCCCGGTTGCCCGGATCACATCCGTTACGGGTCGGCATTCCATGCCCAGGCTGCACAAAATTCTCACGCGATTGGGTTCCCCCAACAGCCGGAAGAGTTGCGCAAGAGCCTCTACAGCGGGTTCGGACAGTACGGCGAATGGCATATGAGCGGCTGCGCGTATGAGTAATGACTCATATTAAGCATTGC
>CAYXEY010000802.1:0-2466 GCA_964464105.1 uncultured Planctomycetaceae bacterium | reverse complement strand
GACTACGAAATGACACAGCTAGGCACTACAACCATCACCATCACTGTCTCCGCACCGCCCGTTTATCAGCCGGACAACAACGCTTGGCTCAGTGAAATGCGGTTCGCCATGCGCGGACTGAATGGTGAGATGATCTATGTACCGGTCGATTACCACGGCAGGCTGGTCGTCGTTCATTTCTGGGCATCGTGGTGCGCTGCCTGCACGCATGAAATGCCCTATTGGGTGAAGTCGTACCAGGCGTTCAAGGATCGCGGGGTTGCGTTTGTCGGCATTCCCGTGGATCGCAATCGGGCGCTTTCGCTGGAAGCAGTTCGAACCAAGGCGGCGCAGGCGGGAATGACCTGGCCGCAGTCATTCATGGATGCGCCAACCCTGTCAATGAATTTCCATATCAAGTCCTTGCCGGCGGTGTTCATCGTGGACGGCGACACCGGACGCGTGCTGGCCCAGGGGAATTCGATTCGTGGCGAGTTCCTTGCGATGGAATTAGACAAGCTGCTCAAGCAACGGGGATCGCCAACTCTCAGCATTCCGAGTGTGATCGATAGCAGACGCATTCAGCCCCGGGCAATTGCCCCTCCTTCTCCGCCTGGTGTTCTAGAGGAGATCAAACCGGTGAGGACGCCAATTAGAAAATAAGGCGTCGCCACGAGAATCCAACAGTCGTATCGACTTTCGCATATAATGGTGTCGTTCTGTCATCATGGAGCGACCCATGTCCACACCAGCGCGCGCTGCGGTGCGTCCGATGGTCTTTGGTCGATTCGGCGGACCGGCGATTCCCCTGGAATCGGTGGTTGAGCGGATGCTTCGCGCCAAGGCGCGCGGACTGGTACTGGTCTCCGGTGAACCTTGCAGTGGGCGATCCACAGCGGTGGACCATTTGCGTGCCGTGTTCGCAGGTGACCCGTATGTGAAGATTCTGGATGAACCCCAGTCCCGCGAAGTAGTCCACGCAAGCGATCGCCAATTGATGGTGTTCACCGGAAGCCTCCGGTCATTCAAATCGACCTCGCACGGGCCTGCTGCGACCCTTCAAACCCAGGAGGGTCCGGCCATTCCACTATTGGACTCCTTCGTACTCGCCCCGTGGAGTCAGGACCAGTGGATTGAGTTCACGCTGGCCCGCTATCCAGACGGGTGTCAATCTATACTCTCGCGCGCGTTGCAACCGGAAAACGCCCGCTTCATGGGCGGCTCGCCCTTGCTGGCGACCCTGGTCCTTTCAGCATTCGCCACGGATCCGGCCGAAGGCAGTGCGAAGAACATCGTTCGCCAATTCCTGCGTACCGCCGAACCCAAGCAAGCCTGTCAAAAGGATATCTCGACGATCGCGCTCAACTTCATGTTCGGCGGTAACCCGGAACCCTGCCTGACGCGACTCATCCGTGCAGTTCAGGATTGGCGGATCATTCAACTGTTGCAATTGCCGGCGGTGCAAGCCCTGATTGCGACCGATCGGGTGATGGGTGATCTGTGCGGCCGGTCACGACTGAAGTACCTGGTACAACACTTCAAACCTCAACTGATTCGAGGCATCGCCGATGCATTGAAGTCCAACCACGATGCGTATGCCCGACTGGTAGAGATCATTCATGAAAAAGACGGCCTGGCCTGGCATGGCACGGCGGCGGCGATTCTGGTCGCGACCGGACGGGGTTGGAAGCCCGCATCGTCGAAGGTACTGGACATGAGCCGGGCAAACTTGTCCGGCGCGGCGTGGCACCGGGCGTGGCTTGAAAACTGCAAACTGGATGACGCTGATTTGTCCTCGGCCGATTTGCGCGAAGCGGAATTGAATAACGCTGGACTCCTTCGCGCCAACCTGAGCGGGGCGAATCTGGAACTGGCCCTCCTCAATAACGCATTTCTCCCGGGAGCGGACCTGCGCGGGGCGCGGCTGGTGCGGACCGCGGCCGATGGCGCGCGGTTTGGCGACGCCGACCTGACGGCTGCCGACTTCGACGGCGCACAACTACACGGCGCGTGGTTGAACGCCAATCTCACCCGGACGCGCTTCGTCCGGGCCAATCTCTCTTGCGCGACATTCAAAGGCGCAACCCTCGACGACACCGATTTCACGGGCGCATGCCTCGAAAGCGCCGACATGAGCGGGCTCGACTTGCGCTCAGCGGAGTTCAGCGGCGCGATCCTGATGAAGGCTTACATGGCCCGATGCCGCCTCGACGGACAGCACATGCCGGGCGTCAATCTCCGCAAGGCGAATCTGTCGCAGGCCGATCTGACCGGTTCGTGCCTGGCCCATGCCGACCTGTCGGGGGCCGACCTGCGTGGCGCGGGCCTGGCCGAGATTGAGTGGGAGCGGGTCGACCTCTCGGGTGCGGACCTGCGAAACTGCTCGTTTCACGCCGGCTCCTCGCGCAGCGGACTGGTGGACAGCGTGATCGCCAGCGAGGGCACGCGCACCGGGTTTTATACAGATGAATACGACGAGCAGTTGTA
>CAYXEY010000801.1:0-2467 GCA_964464105.1 uncultured Planctomycetaceae bacterium | reverse complement strand
AGTAGACCGACGTCAGGTTGAAATACACACTCGACCAGGCGAACAAGAGCAGGACACCCCAGAACCAAAGCCCCCCAGCGCGATGCAGATCGAAATTGAGCCGGGAGCGTTTGATCCGCCACGACTTCATCCACTTCGCCAGGAACGGTCGGCCGCGGGGGAAGGTGAGGTACGCCCCCAGAAAGCAGTCCAGTGTCCAAAACAAGGCAACGATTCCCAGGAGAGTGCCACCCACTGGAATCGCGAGCGAGGTATGGATCTGCATCAGGAACGGGATCAGGTTTTTTCTTCCCTGCGACAGATCGGCGTATTGCCGATAGCCGTTGGTGGCCCCCGTGATGGGGTCGACCCAAAACTCGCTGTAGGGTTGGCCAACTAACGGATCGGCCGGCCCGTCGAAACTGAATCGGATCGCGGCGAGAGATTCTTGTGGCTCGAGATTGACGGAGTTGAGCTCAATTTCGGGGTGGTCGGCCGCGACGATCTCACGCAGCTCGAAGGGATCGAGCGGCTTCGCGTCAGGGCCATGCGCAGACACGCGGCGCAGATCGCTCGCGAAAAACGTATCGAGCTCCGCATACCAGGCGAGCATCGCCCCCGTGAGTCCCACCACGATCAGGAACCCCGCCGTGGCCAGCCCGATCCAACGATGCAGGCGGACCCACCATCCCCGCATGGAGCGAGGCCGAACTAGAAATCGTACCGGAAGGTGGCCCGCACCAGCCGCCGGTCGCCGATGCTCACCGTCCCGCCTCCGAGGCCGCCCTGATCTGCCGACGGGTAGTACACCTTGTCGAATAGGTTCTCGATGTTCACATCGAGTGTCACGTGGCTGCTCCATTGCCAGTTCGCGCCGACATCGACTTTCGTATAGGCGGGCAAATTGAACGCATCGCTGACGCCCCCATCTTCGAGCGACCGCACAAAATAGGTCGGGCGGCTGCTGAAGTAACTGACGCCCATCCGCGTCGACAGTTGCGGCACACCGAAGTGCGCCCAGCGGTAGTTCGCGAACAGGGACGGTTGCAGCGTGGCCGCATTCTTGAAGCGATCCTTGCTGATCGGAAAGTCGGGTGCGAACTTGGTTTTGTTCTTTCCGGCGTAGGAGACGCCTGCGACCAACTGCAACTCATCGCTCACGTTGCCGAGGAGCTGCGACTCGACGCCCTGCGAGGTCGTCGAGCCAAAAGGGATGACAAACGACTCATCCGGTCCGTTCTCCGGATCGTCGGCCGTGAGATTTGCCTGCTCGGTCCGATAGAGACTGTTGTTCCACAGGAGCTTCCCGCCGAAGAAGGTGGTCTTGAGGCCTATTTCATAGCCTACATTCTCCAGCGGCGTGACCGGATTGCCGTTGCGCATGATCGCATTCTGAGGATAGTGCGCGTCGCTGTAGCTCACGAACCCCGTGACGTTCGACCGGAAATCGAACGAGGTGGAGAAGCGTTTGCTTAAGGAAGTGTCGCCGTTGTTTTGGAAGACGAGATTTTCGGCGGCGGGCGAATCTCTAAACTAGCCGACAATCCCGGTATCGTCATGACGCAGGCTTATGACCGTGCGCCAGCGCGGATACCAGCGCGCGAGCCACTGCAGATACACGGCTTTGATCGTCTCGCGATATCCGCCATTGAATCCCGGCACGTAATCTGCCGGATCGGTGGAAAAGTTAGGCCGGATGTCGTTATCGGGATGAAAGAGATCCGTGCTCAAGACCAACAGACCGGTGTCGGCTCGAGAGATCCCCATGTGTGTCCCCGTGATGAGCATTTCGAAGACGTGCGTCGTCAGCTCCGCATAGCTCTGGGCACCGGACATTGCCTTGGCCAGGACGGTCAGCGCCCAAACCGAGAGCCCGATTCCGAGAGCCGCGGCAGCACCGACCAAGGTCCTGAAGCGACGTGCAACCGCCGAGGATCGCTCGTCGCGGCCCAACGCGTACAAAGCGAACAAGGCGACGCCAAATGCCGCCGCCAAGTCCAGGTACAGCGCCAGGCGCAATGCGATGGTCAACCAATCCCCGGCCATTGGCTTACTTGACCTTAAAGCTCACATTGCCCGTGATCGGATGCGTGTCGGAGGAAACGGCACGCCATTCAACGCGGTAGTCGCCGGCGCGCAGCGGCTGCGCAGGTGTGATCACCATGGTCTTGCCGTCGCCGGCAGCAGCCACGCTGGCGTTGATCTTCATGTTGCCGTGGTTGGGCATGCCCGGCATGCCGGTCATCACCAGGTTAGCCGCCGAGAACTGCGGCACGAGCGTCTCGGTGAATTTCAGCTCGATGGTCGCCGGGGCATCGACTTCGGACTTGTCGGCGGGCGTGGAAGACACCAGCGCGGGATGCGCGAAAGCGGCGGTCGCGAACAGGCCGGCGGCGATCGGCGTGATGAGTTTGGCAATCAGTGCAGAGCGGGTCATGGAAGTTCCTATCTTGGTGTTGAAAGGTTGGGGGATTGAGCGAATACGGAC
>CAYXEY010000800.1:0-2471 GCA_964464105.1 uncultured Planctomycetaceae bacterium | reverse complement strand
TCCGTGCGCTGATATTGACCGTCAGAACGCTGCCAAGATCAACCCAAGAGCCTGCGTTCAGCCGGTACTCGTAACCTGTTACCGCTACGTTGTCGCTACCTGCCGACCACGTAGCGGTGTAGCTGGTCGTCGTCTTGGCGCTGATCGTTACCGATCCGGTCAGCGTCGGGTTGGTCGTATCGGTTGAACCCGTAGTGAATTGGGACGAGGCAACAACAGCCGAATTGTTGCCCGCCGCGTCCTTGTGCTGGAAGTATGCGTAATAACTTGTGCTGGCAGTCAGTCCGGTGATGCTGAAGTTCTTCGCCCCGGTACTCGATACCGCTTGATTACCCGACCAGACCGCCGCCGATCCAGTGTGGTCGTTGCCCGCTTGAATCTGCGCCGCGCTCGGGGCCGTCGCCGAGGCGCTGACGATGCTGTAGAGCGTGCCATTGCCTTCGTTGGTCGTGACGTTGCCGGTGCCGGTCGTCGAGCCAACGGAAGTAACTGATGCCGAGGAAAGCGTCGGCGCGGTCGTGTCGCCAGACGATACCAGCGCAAAGGCGTTCGAGGCGCCAAGCGAATCGTACAGGTCACTGATTTCAGTGCTGGATAATTCTTTGTCGAAAACAGCAAGCCAAACCAGGTCTGCCGACAGGGAATACAGGCCGTTCAAGCCGCCGATAAATGAGAATGCGGCGGTAGTATCCGCCCAGTCATTCGCCAGCCCTGTGGCATCCACGTCCTTGACTTTGTTGTTGTAGAGCTTTGCTGCGGTTTCACCGATCCGGCAATATGTCAGCATTCGCTGGCCGGTGCCCATCGTGTTCACTCCGGTCAGCCGAGACCCCATCGCCAGCCCTGCATCAGTCTTGCCCGGACCTTTGATTGATGAGCCGCCACCGGGCAATGAAATAAGCTGCGAAGATGAGGACGTCACCGTGCCGGTGCTGTTGAACACGGCAAGCACTGTATAATTCGTGGTGACAGTTGAATTAAGTGAAACGGACGGTGTAAAGCTCACGCCCTTTGTCGAGTAGCTGTTATAGACCGTCGAGAAATGCTCACCCCATCCGCCTGAACCGTAAGATGATCCTGATTCCGGGGTGAAGGTTCGCGCCGTTTTGTGCGAGACCAGCGCACCCGACTGGACGCCGATCAGTTCGATCAGGTTGCCGTAAAGCGCATGACCTGTATTTAGGGTATATGCCATATCAATTTAGCCTGAAGACGTACATTTTCTGAGTCACCGAATTGACCACGCCGCAGCACTTCATCGATGGCGAGTACCAGAACCGGCCAAAGGTGCCGTTTGACGTTGGCGCGGTGGGTGTTACGGCATTACCTGCATCGGCGTCGATCTTTGACCACACCCAGGTGGCTGTCAGCGGGTTTTGACCTACGGGTGGCGGCGTCAGTACATAGATCGAAGTGCCGCTACCCCATATCAGCCAGCGGTCATTGACTGCATCGCGGACAATGCCGGCGCCAGATGCGTGCCCTTGCGGAAGATAGGTTGCCCAATTCGGCGCCGTGCCTGTGGCCGTGATTGTGACGGCATCCACCGAACCATCGGCCTTTAAGCAGGTGATGTTCGTCGAGAACTGAAGAATAATGTCGCGCAGCGGGTCATAGTCGCCGTTAACGCCGCTGGAGTTATACGAATACCCAGTAAACGATCCGATCGTATCGTCAGATGGTTTCCACCACTGCGGCTGTGCGTTGCCGCTGGAAATGATGACGAACCGCTGTCTGGTGCTATCCCATACCGTCATACCGTAGCATTCCGGCCACGTCCTAGTCGTCTGCCGCACCCAACTGGTGCCGGTCCACTTGAATGCCGAGATGACACCGAAGCCGGAATACCACGTCGATCCTTGAAAATTCCAGAATTCTCCATTGACCACGCGCAAATTGCCGTAGTTGTGGGCAGCGCGTGGCTGGCCGTCAAATAGCGTTGGAACGGTCGCGTCAAGACCATCGTTCAGATTTCCGGTATTTCCGATAGCCCCGGTCGGGTTGTTCAGCCGGAAAAACGTGCTGGTGACTGCATCCCACGCATAAACCTCATTTCCGCCATAATCGGCATGCCCGCCACCTGTAACGAACAACTGTTTTGTCACTTCGTCCCAAGCACCGCCACACCATGCGGTAATAACGCTGCCGTGACCGTTCGACCCCCACCACGGCGGGGTGGCCGGATAGTTCGGATTGACCGCAGGATCAAGCGCCGGATCGACAGACGAAATCGTATTGCTGCCCGGAGTTGCCCACGTATGCACAGGCATCGCTGACAACCACGCCGGCAACAAGTGACGCCCGGCTGCGATGGTGCCACCGCTGGCACAGGTATAGGAATCGCCGATAGGAGTTGCCATTGATTAAATATTTGCAGCCGTCAGGGTGAATGAAGTAACAGTCACAGTCTGCCCGGATGTAATCGAGCCATTGACCTGAAGATCACCGGAACCAACCCCTGCCGAGCCTTG
>CAYXEY010000799.1:847-2472 GCA_964464105.1 uncultured Planctomycetaceae bacterium | reverse complement strand
CAGCCTGGTGTATTGCGAATTGATCGGCGGGCGCATCATGCGCGTGGTGTACGGCGAGGCCCCGGTCGATGCACCTGAAGTCCCGCCTGCATTCTGCGGTCTTAATCTGCCGCCCATTTTCATCGTCACTGCGATGACGATTCCGTGGATTCGACGTCGATTTCGAAGTCCGCGCAATCGCACTATTTAGACTCCGAAAAAGATGCCAATTGACGCCCGGACGTATCAGAAACTCCTGCATCACATCTTTACAAATGCCTTGCGCAATCTTGGGATCGCCCCAGTCGAATCCTTAAGTCCCATCGGTACCCTTGGGCCCGCGAGCTGAATAGGGCCTGGTTTGTTCGGGACGCCCTTGGCGCGTTCCAAGCCGGTCGTGTAATCGGACCACCGAAGGGAGAAGGAAATGTCGTATCGTTATTCGCATCGTCTTGTCCTGACCATCGCGGCGCTTGGTTTTGCGACGAGCGTGGACACGAGCCGAGCCGATCTCATCGCCTACTGGGATTTCAATACAACGCCTCATGCGGTCTCAATACCTGCTACAACTGGATCAGGGACTCTTGATCGCAGCACCTTCGGCGGCACGGTCACCAACTTCGGAGGTACCACGGTCAACGCATCCGGAAGCGGCGCCGGCGCGGACATCGCCCTGCAGAATGGCGGCGGCGGCGCTGGGAACAATACATACGTCCAGATTCAGTGCTCGATGACCGGGTTCTCTGATCTGGTGATCACCTATGCCACGCGGCGATCCGGCACGGGATTCAACTCGCAGCAATGGCTCTGGAGCACGGATGGCTTGACCTTCACCCCCGCCGGCGCGGCGGTCTCGCCGAACCTCGACAGTCATCAACTGCGAACGGTCGACCTGACCGGAGTGACAGAGCTGGGCGGCGCGGCAACGGTCTATCTGCGCTGCATATTTACCGGCGGTTCCACTTCGTCCGCGAGCGGAAACAACCGCATCGACAACCTCCAGCTCAATGCATCGGTGTTTGTGGTCGGAGGCGCCTGCTGCAATGGCGACTCCTGCACAATTCAGCCGCAAGTCGCGTGTGAAGGAAGCTTTGGAACCTATCAGGGCGACGGAACCACCTGCTCACCAAGTCCGTGCACCGCGGAACCCACGGGCGCCTGCTGCAACCCCAGCAATGGCCTTTGCTCGATCACAACCACTGTCGGGTGTGCCGAGGGATTCCAGGGTATCGGTTCGTCGTGCTCACCCAGCCCCTGCCCTCCACCTCCCACAGGTGGCTGCTGCATCAGCGGCGTCTGCTCGGTCAACTCAGTCGTCGGTTGCACCAACGCCGGCGGCGTGTTCCTCGGCGACGGCTTCCAATGCGGAGCGTTCTCGTGTCCGTGCATCTCCGCGACTGACGCTCGCGCGGTGGCAGATGGCGTCGGCGTGGCCATTTGCAACGTGACCGTGACATCGGTGACCGACCTGGTCTCCAGCGCCACAACCAAGACCATACACGTGCAGGACACCTCGGGCACGCTCGGCGTGCGCGGCATCACCGTGTTTGGATCGAACAATGCCATTGATACGCTCGACTTCTTCGTCAACGTCGGCGACACGCTGACTCTCTATGGCGAAACCGACAGCTTCAACGGCTTGTTCG
>CAYXEY010000799.1:0-837 GCA_964464105.1 uncultured Planctomycetaceae bacterium | reverse complement strand
AACTGTCGGACACGACGAACAACCACCTGGCCACGATGAACATCCTGCCCGGTGAACCGATTGCCCCGCATGATGTCACGCTGGCCGAGCTTCAGCCGGCCACGGCTTCCGCCGAGCAGTTGGAGAGCGTGCTGGTTCGCACCGAGTGTGTGACATTCGTCGAGACCGGCACCTTTGCAGGTCTGACCAACTACACCGCGCAGGCGGGCGCGAACACCGTCGTGGTCCGCGTCGCTACTGCGGAGCTCGATCTCGGAGGTCAGCCGATTCCGACCGGCCCGGTGCGCATCACTGGTATCTTTTCGCAGTTCGACTCAACTGCGCCATTCGATGGCGGCTATCAACTGCTGCCGCGCAGCATGGCTGACATTGAGGTCTGCACGACTTCAGGATGCGCCACCTGCCCGGGCGATCTCGATGGAAACACGGCACGTGACGGACGCGACATCCAGAACTTTGTGAATTGTTACATGGCCAGCGCCGGCGGCGCGCCCGCTCCCGGATGCGCATGTGTCGACATGAACAACGATCAGATGGTGAGCGAAATCGACATCAACGACGTGAGCGCCGGCATCGTCACGGTTCTGTTGAACTCGTCGCCGTGCCCGTAGCAGGAAATCGTCCACTCACCGGCGGCATTGGCACCTCCAACTTCCAATGAACGCCGATCCCACACACCCTCTTGGCCACCGCGCTGGCGAAGAGGGTGTTCTATCTTTTACCAGTGGATTCGGGAATAGCGAGACTGTGAATCGCAGAGCGCCTCACGGAATCACTTCATTCAGAAGCAGTACGCCGTTCTGCTTGCCGATCGGGAAGATCGACCTGTGCAGGTCG
>CAYXEY010000798.1:389-2482 GCA_964464105.1 uncultured Planctomycetaceae bacterium | reverse complement strand
CGCGGCAGCGGCGAGCGCAGCGGCACGCGCGCGGCCGTGCCGTGGCGCTGGATCAGTCGCAGCGCGGCATTCGTTATCGTTGTATGGATGTACGCCCTGATCTCGCGCACGTCTCCGCCAGGATCTCCACCTTCAACCGTGAATGCCGACCTCGCCGCCGCGAAGTTGGTTGCGGGACTGGTGCAACAAGCGGGTTCGGACCGTGCCGGACCGCGTGCCGCCACGATCGACAGCCTGCCGGCGCTGACCCGGCTCGCCGAAACCAGTCTTTCAAATCAGCCGCGGGCGGCCGCCGAAGTGTTTCATGCCGTCGGCGGAGCATATCGATCTTTGTGGAATTGGGCCGATGCCGAGCCGGTGCTTGAGAGGAGCGTCAAGCTCTTCACCGCGCTTCAACAGACGAGCGATCCGGCCGCGATTGATGCCCGGGCCCAATACGGACGGGTGCTGACCAGCAAGCGTGACCCGCGCGCGGTCGAAATACTGCGGGAGGTGGTTGAGACTCGCCGGCGCATCCAGGGGGCTGACGATCCAGGCACGATTTACGCGCGCGTCTCGCTGGCCTATGCCCTGCATCGCGCCGCCCTGCCGCCGCAATGGGACGAAGCAGAGAAAATGTTCAATGCCGCGCTCGATGACTACGCACGCATTCAGGGCCCACGACATCGCGACATCGCTTCATGTCTGCATAACTTTGGGTACATGCGGCTGCGGCAGAGCCGATTCGAGGAGGCCGATGAGCTATACGGCCGCGCGCTGACCATGTTTGACGAGCTGGGCGATCAGAATGATCCCTGGCGGCTGGAGTGCATGCATGGCTATTCCAGCCTGTTAATCACGCGCGAGCGTTTTGACGCCGCGGCAAGCGTGCTTGCAGATGCAATTCCACGCGTTCGAGTGCGCTTCGGCGATAGCGGCGTGCTGAATCTCCTGTGGCGCGCGGCTTATGTCCATGCCAAACTGGGCAACGAGCGCGCAATGCAGCAGGCATTCGCGGACGCATTTGACACGCTCATCTCGATCGAAGCGGCATCGTCATACGGCACAATTCCCGAGATTGAGAACCTTCGCACAGTATTAGAAGATCGTATTCATGCAATTGATGCGGAATTGCCTCTCGACACATTTCAGGCAATGTGGCCCTGCCTGTCGCCTCGATTGCGATATGGAATGATCGATGGGCTGACGCAATACGCCGAGGCCATGACGATTATGGACAATCCGGCGCGAAGTGACGAAATCATGCAGTTCATTGCACGGTCAGCGCCATAAGCCGCTGACTCGTGGAGCGGGCCGCTGGGACGTCATCGCCCTGGGTGGTCCGCTTGTCGATCAGATCATCCAGGTCCACCGTTGGAAAGACATCGAGAAAACTGCCCCGCGTGGCGTTCAGTATCATCGTGCCCGTGCGCTTGGCCATTGTGTGAATGATTTAGTAGCGATCCCACTCCCGCAAGCAATCCGCCATCATTTTCTTGTAGGAGTAAATACTCAGGTCATCTGAGCTACCCTTGTCGTCTGCCTGTGCCGCATAGAAATGACGGTTGATGGACCGGTGGGCCAGAAAGTCGTGATCCATTCCTAGTAAGATGATGGGACTGGCGCCCATGTACATCGCCAGCAGAATCGCAAACTGAGCTGTGTTCCCGACGAAAGGGAACCCATCCGCAAGGTCGATCGATCGCTCATCGCTGGGCCATTCCGTCAGGTCAACAATCGACTTGAAGTAGTAAGTCCGCGCGGCGGGAAGCAGGTCATGCTTCATGATCGAGGGTTGCGTATCCAATGGAAAGAAGTAACCCTCACAGTTCATTCCCTGTGTAAGTGAGCGAATGGACTCCACTTTGGCCGGCGTGTCATACGCGGCGCCTGGTTCGGCCCGGCAATAGTAGGTCGGCGACCAGCGCTGTGCATCGGGATGACGCGAAATTGAGTTCATCCCAATAGTGAATTCGCCCGTCAGCGCTGCGAGGTCCACGGTCGCGAGGGACGGGCCGTTCCCCAGCACAAAGCACCGCTGGTCGACATGCCGTCCGCGCAGCGCTGCATTTAGTGCCAGGACGCGCCGATCACTTGCACTGACGCGTGTCTGG
>CAYXEY010000798.1:0-379 GCA_964464105.1 uncultured Planctomycetaceae bacterium | reverse complement strand
GATGTCTTCCTCGGCGGCGAATCGTGCGTCGGCGAAGCCACTGGCGTACGCCCTCCGACAACAGCCAGCGGCGAGAAAACTCCGAGTCGAATAAGTTCATGCGGCACGCAGGATCAGTGTGTCGCCCAGCAGCAGGCCATCCAGTTCCGATTGCTCAAACGTGCGAATGGCCTGTTCGGGGCCAAGCACGATTGGCTCCCCGTGCAAGTTAAAGCTCGTATTAAGCAATGCCCCAACGCCGGTCATCTTGTGAAAAGCGCTGACCAGATCGTAATAGGCTGGATTCTGGTCACGTGAGAGTATTTGGGGCCGAATAGTAAAGTCCGCTGGATGCATCGCCGCGGTCAGCTCTCGTCTGGCACGAGGAGTCGAATCAAAT
>CAYXEY010000797.1:1671-2487 GCA_964464105.1 uncultured Planctomycetaceae bacterium | reverse complement strand
ATGCCGCCAGCGTTCAATCTGAGCCAGGATCAAACTCTTCAGTTCGATCTTGAATATCACTCAAAGAATTGAAGTGAACTTCACTTCTATGAGCGTTTGAGGCCAAAGACCCCTGGATTCACGGCAAGCCGCGAATCCGATGTCACCATCCTTCAAACGCCCACGCTTATCGGCTGTATGTTGTTAAAGAGCGCTCTTTGCTATTGACTTTCTGTCGTCAGCAGCAAAGAGATGAGATTGTGACCTGCTTTTTACTACCTGTCAAGCGTCTCTGCGCTTTTGACTCAAACTCCGCTGTTGTCTTGCGACTTGTTGCTTCGTTCGCGTCAAGCCCATGACTGTAGCACATCGCGCGGCGAATGCAAGCCTTCTACGCGGATCGATGTGGCGCGGCGAAGACTCGGGGCGCTTCTTGCATTGGTTCCCCCGCCTGTAGCACCTGCGGTAGCGCGCTGGCCAAGCGCCGAGTGTCGGTGCGGACGATCCTTTGCTTGATCGACGGAACCTGCACTGGATGCATGGAAAAGCTGCGTAGGCCCATTGCCAGAAGCAGCTCGGTGAATGCGGGGTCGCCTGCCATTTCGCCGCATACGCTGACCCCCTTGCCTAGGGCGGTTGCCTTGGCGATAACGCTTGCGATCAGGCCGACCACAGCCGGATGCCATGGATCGTAAAGATGCGAGACCGCATCATCCGCGCGGTCGATTGCCAGCGTGTACTGGATTAGGTCGTTGGTTCCGATCGACACGAAGTCGAAGTGCGGCAGGAAGTGAGCGACGCTTAGCGCCGCTGCTGGCACTTCGATCATTGCGCCGA
>CAYXEY010000797.1:0-1661 GCA_964464105.1 uncultured Planctomycetaceae bacterium | reverse complement strand
CATGGGAATAGGCATGCCGAGACTCGTCCAGTTGCAAACGCGCCCTTTTGAGCGCTTCATGGATCAGTCTCACCTCGCTTAAGTGCGCGACCATCGGAAAGAGGATGCGCACGCGGCCGAAGGCACTGGCTCTCAGGATGGCTCGCAGTTGCAACCTGAACATGCCCGGCTCTGACAAGCTCCAACGGATTGCACGCAGCCCCAAGGCCGGATTCAAAACGTGCTCGTGACGCAGTTCCTGCGCCGACAGACGTTCCAATGGCTTGTCGGCGCCGATGTCGACCGTGCGGATGGTCACCGGCAGGCCTTTCATCGCCACGACGACGTCGCGATAGGCCTCGAACTGCTCTTCCTCGTCGGGCAGATCACCGGCTCGGCCCATGAAGAGGAACTCGCTGCGAAACAAGCCCACACCGACCGCTCCGGCTTCCAACGCTGCAATGGCATCGTCGGGCTGTTCGATGTTGGCCAGCAATTCGACGGACTGGCCATCGAGCGTCACCGACGGCGTGTGGCGCAGTCGGTTCAGCCTGGCACGTTCCAACTCGCTCTGGCGCTGGCGGAAGCGGTATTCCTCGAGCACGATCGGCGAGGGATCGACGATCACGATACCGGCATCGCCGTCGATGATGATCCAGTCGTCCGAGCGAATCAGGCGACTCGCCGCACGCGCGCCAACCACGGCTGGAATATCCATGCTGCGCGCCACGATGGCGGTGTGTGACGTTCGCCCGCCGACATCGGTGATGAAGCCGGTGAACACGCTGCGCTTGAAGCGCATCATGTCCGCTGGCGCCACGTCGCTGGCCACCAGCACAAGCGGATCCTCGCCCGCGAAGTCACGCGCACCAAGCGTGGGTCCATGCCCGGCATGGGCCACCGCAGCAGGATCGCGCTGCATCGCACGCAAGATGCGCTCGACGACCTGCTCCAGATCGGCCTTGCGCTCGCGCAGGTACTCATCGTCCATCTCGTCGAACTGCCGCGCCAGCACCTCGAGTTGCGCGGACAGCGCCCATTCCGCGTTGTAGTGCCGCTCCACCACCCACGTCCGCGCAGCCCCGCAAAGTGTGTCGTCGTGCAGCAGCATCAGATGCACATCAAGCAGCGCCGACAACTCGGGCGGCGCATCGCCGGGGAGATCGCGCTGCAATGCGGTCAGTTCGGCAGCGACAGTGTCGCGAGCGTGACGCAACCGATCCACCTCGTCGGAGACATGCTCGCTCGCGATGAAGTAGTGCGCCACATCGACGCGGCTCGACGCGACCAACACCGCCCGGCCGATGGCAACGCCTCGTGACACCGGCAGCCCGAACAACTGCATGCTCATGCAGGCACTTTAGCGCAGCACCGGCCATGCCCGGCAACGGCCCAGCGTCGCCGGCAGAAACTACTGCCCCTCGCCGAACTTGTCGTTGATCAACGCGATGATCGCGTCCATCGCCGCCTGCTCGTCGGCGCCTTCGGTCTCGACCTGGACCTCTGTTCCGATGCCCGCGGCCAGCATCATCACCCCCATGATGCTTTTCGCGTTGACGCGGCGGCCATTGCGTGTCAGATGAACCTCGCAGGGGAAGCCCCCCGCCAGTTTGGTGAGCTTGGCCGAGGCGCGCGCATGCAGTCCGAGCTTGTTGCTGATGGTGACGGCCTGTTTGATCATG
>CAYXEY010000796.1:0-2488 GCA_964464105.1 uncultured Planctomycetaceae bacterium | reverse complement strand
TCGTAGCCTCTTGCGTTACAATGCCGACACGTCAACGGATGACGTGTCCTCGCGAACGGAGTCGCACCGATGTCGAAGCCTGCCTCTCGCTTTTCGTCCACCGTTTGGTTCTTTGCCCTCATCAACATTGCCGGCATCCTTTGGATTCGTCAGTCGATGGTCGGCGGAGCGACGCCGCGCATGCGCGTGCTGTCCGCATTGCCGGTGCGGGATGTGGACAAGACCGATCGGCTCAGCCTGATCTTCGATGAGCCAATCGCCGATGCGGGTGAACTCGGCAAGCCATTGGACAAGTCGCCGTTTTCGATTCAACCGACGCCCGATGGTCGTTGGCAATGGTCCAAGCCCGACACGTTGGAATTCGTGCTGGCTAAGCAGCTCCCCGCCGGGCGGATCTTCAAGATCAAGCCCGCGGTCGACCTGGAAACCCAAGTCCGCCGGAAGCTCATCGGCGACGGCGAGTTCGAATTTCGCACCCGGTCGCTGCGGGTCGAATCCTGCGAGATTGCCTCGGCCGATCGCGAACACGCCAACATCGAGATCAAGTTCAACCAGCGCGTGGCCCCGGTCGATCTGCTGGCCCATCTGAACATCAAGCGAAGCGACTCGGGCAGCACCGCGCCGTGCATGTGTCTCACTCGCGAGCCGGCGGAGACGCTCACTGTTCGCATCGAACATGAACGATCGATGAGCCTCGCCGTCGCAATTGAGAAATCGCTCAAGGGCCACGGCGGCGAACTGGCGTTGGGTTCCGATTACGGTCAGCGCCTGCAGATCACCGACACATTCGTTTTCCTCTCGTCCGAGGTGAACCGGCCGCGGGTGGAGGAAGACATCGTCGTTGAACTCAATTTCTCGCAACTGATCGACCCGGCACAGAAGCTCGAAGCGCCCGAGGTGGATCCAGATGTGCCGGGGCTGCGCGCCCGCATCAGCGATCAACGGATCATTCTGACTGGTCGCTTCCGACCGGGCACGCGCTACAGGATCGCCGTGCCCGGCTCCCTCAAGTCGACGTCCGGCAAAAAGCTGGATGCCGAGGGGCAGACGAGCGCCGACATCCCGGTGCAGATTGACATCCCCGAGCGCGATGCGACCGTGTCATTCCCGCATTCGCATGGCATCCTCGCGCCGGGTGGCAATCTGCTACTCGACGTGCGCACGGTGAACGTCACGGGACTGGAGCTTGAAGCCAGCCGCGTGTTCGCCAATAACCTGGTGAGCCACGTTCGCGGCGACGGAGTTGAGGAAACATCGGACAGCGTCGTGTCGAAGAAGATCAAGTGCGACGCCCCCCGCAATGTCGTGCGTAACGCAGCGCTGGATCTCGGCGCGCTGTTGGGCAAGGCGACCGGCGTCTATCACGTGTCGGCGCACGCGACCGATCATGCCTGGACCGGCGACGATGCCATCGTCACCATCAGCGATCTGGCGATCACCACCAAGGAGACGAAGGACGGACTGTTCGTCTGGGTCACCTCGATTCGAAACGGCAAGCCGGTCGAAGGCGCCGAGGTCGCCGCCCTGACTTACAACAATCAGAGCCTCGGCTCCGCCAAGACCGCCGCTGACGGGACGGCGACCCTCGCCCTGGCCCGAAATGATGAACGCAAGCCGTGGCTCATCACCGCCGCGCTCGGGGACGACTTGAACTACCTGCGCCCCGACCTGCGCCGCTGGGTGGTTGAGGACCTTGATGCGGCCGGTCGCGTTGTGCCAGAGAATTACGACATATTTCTTTATACCGAACGCGGTGTGTACCGTCCCGGCGACACGATTCACCTGACGGGCCTCATCCGCGAGAACAACGGCGCCACGCCGCCGGCGTTTCCGATTGATATCACGCTGATTCGCCCCGATGGCAAGCGGCTTCCGCCGGTCACGGTGACGCCCGCGGCCGGACAGAACGGCTTCGTGCATTGCGACCTGCCGACACGCGAAGAAGGTCGCACCGGACGTTATCGCATCGAGGCAACACTTCCCGGATCGAGCGACGTGATCGGTACAACGTCGACACTGGTCGAAGCGTTCGTTCCGGCGCGGATTGAAATGTCGGCATCGGCTTCAGCGGAGCGTTTCGCACCGGGGCAGGAGGCATCCGCAGATCTTGCCGGTAAGTACCTCTTCGGCCCTCCGGCCGCCGAACTGCCGTGGACGTTAAACGTCGCCTACCTGCCGCAGGCCTTCAAATCGAAGGCGTATCCCGATTTTGCATTTGGGGACGCGATAGCCCGGCCGACCTACAACGCGCCTGAAGTCGATGGCGAAACCGATGAGAGCGGCCGCGCCCACATGGCGATTCCCCCACCTAAGGACGCCACCGCAGGACGATGGCGGGCCGATTGCAGCGTCACGTTGACCGAGCCGGGCGGCCGCTCGATCTCCCGCAATTTCACGACGCTCGTTGATATGACGGATCGCTTCGTCGGCCTGCGACTCGCGGACAGCAGCATTGCGCCGGTCGGCCAGCCGTGCAAGGTCGAGTTCG
>CAYXEY010000795.1:0-2502 GCA_964464105.1 uncultured Planctomycetaceae bacterium | reverse complement strand
CCCGTCGCCGCTTCCGTAAACAACCGTCGCGACTCTTCCGGCGTCGAGGTCTTCATCGCCACGGCGGTCTCATACTGCGTCAGCGCCTGCCGCAGCATCGTCGCAGCCGAGGCCCGATCAACCGGCGCCGCGCCGACTGCAAGGGCGACTGTCATGAAGAGCGTGGTCATCATCGCAGGCCGGCTGACTCCAGTACTGACAGGACATTCGCCGCCATCCTGGGCAGCGGCTCGCCGCCGACTTGTCCACCGCCATAGGAAATCTGCTCGGCCTGGGCGAGAAATACATCTGTCGTCTGAATGGCCGTTTCGGGCAGGCCGCGTTCGCTCAGCAAGCGTAATGCATCGGAACGTGTCAATCCCGCTTCGGGCACATTGCAGCAATCGGCCACATAGCCGAGCACGGCCGCACGGGCCGCTTGTGGACTGCCCCCATGAAGCAGCTTGCCGGCCTTTCTCATGGCCCCCGAGCGACGCTGCAGGGCCACATCGCTGCGGAACCGCGAACTGCGCGACTGTACCAGCGACACGATCAAGTAAGCCACCGGCATTCCCAAGAGAATTATCCAGGACAGCACGCTGACGCCCGCACTCTGATCGGCAAGCACGCGCGTCGGATCGTCCTCATTCGCCTCCAAACCCTCACTCAACTCTGCAAGGCGGGGCGTCGCACTATTGAGGGTCGTCGGCGGAGCGATGGGCAGCGCCGTCTCGGCTGGCCGGACCTTGATTGGGATCGGCGCCGATTGGGCGGTCGAAAATTGGCCCTTGTCCGGATCAAAAAAGCTGAATGGAATGGCGGGGATCTGCGTAACATCCGGCCGTCGGGCGCGAACCGTCTGGGTGAAGACCTTCTCCGCGCCGACCACCGACCCGGCGAGCGATTCCGGGGGAATCTCGAAATCCCTGGTCAGCGCTTCGACACGATCGAGTCGCGGAGCGGAGAGCGAATCCAGGTTGCCGTTGCCGCGGATCGTCAGCGAGAGCGTAATAGGATCGCCCACGGGCACTGCGGTGGGGCGTGCGGTTGCAGAAATGCGATAGCGCCCCACGGCGCCGTTGTAGTCGGGGGGCCGACCTTCATCGGGGACCGGTTTTATCGTCAGTTGCGGCAGCTTGGGCGTTTCGCGAAGCCGCTTGACCCGGCTGGGCGTTACAGTGCCGAAGATGTCGCGCTGAAATGCGACGGGATAATGGTATGCAATCTCGATCATGCCGAAGTCAAATGGTCCGCGCTGCGTCGGCGTGACGGTCATGTCAATGCGATATACGTAGTAATTGGCGGTATTGCCCTCTTCGTCGGTGCGGCGTTCCTCGGTGGCCGTGGGGCGGTTGATGTCCGCGTTGGCGAAAACGCCGAATGAACTGGCGGCGGCCCCGGTTCGCCAGAGTTCCCACATGTTCTGCGCCGACATCTCCAATCCGCCCTCGGAGAATTTCTTGACCACGAGCTGCAGAATGAGCTGTACAGGCTGTCCGACGTAAGCCGTTTCCTTTGTGGAAAACACTTCGACCATGAAAAGCCGCGCTGATTTCGGCGCCGCTGTCACGCTGAGCGTGGGTCGGTTGGACGCGTGTTCCTTGCCATTGAGCGAGACGGTGAAGGCCGGCAATCTGAATTGGCCCACCGCGCGCGGCGTGACGTCGTAGGTGTAGGTGATGTCCGATCGGGTCACGCGGCCGTTGACTTCTTCGTGCCGGCGCGAAGGACCGCCGGACTGGCGAATATCGAGATCCTTGATTGGCACGAATTTCGGCGGGCCTTCCAGGTCGGTGTTGGCCACGACGATGGCCAGCGTGACCGGCTCGCCGACCACGGTGTCAGTCTGGATGAGTTGAGCGCGAATGACCTGGGCGCGGGCCGGTTCCGTGCCCAGCGCCGCAATGCTCAGGATCGCGAAGACGCCGATGGTTCGAAACAAGCGCAGGGCGGAGCGTCCGGCCATCACCAATCCTTCTCCACCGGAATGCGTCCACGCTGCTGAATTTCCATTTGCCGGCGGAGCTTGCGGCGGTAGGCCTCAGCATCGCGTGCCTGCTGAAGATATCGCTCAGCCTCCTCCTTGGTCATCTTCCGCATTTCCTTCTGCTCACCGGCATTGCGTCGTTCACGTGGGTCGGACTTCTCCTGATTCTTGTCGTCCTGTTCGCCTTCCTTTGAGTCTTGTTCATTCTTGTCTTGGTCGCCGTCCTTGTCCTCGCCCTGTTGCGCGTCGCTGGGCTGCGACGAAGGCTGAGACGAGGGATCCTGCTGATCGGGCTGCGAAGTTGGTTGCGATGATGGCTGCGAGCTGGGGTTCTTGTCACCCTCCTGATTCTGATCGCTCGGCTGGCTGGAAGGTTGCGACGACGGCTGCTTATTCTGTTGCTCCTGCTTCTTCTGTTGCACGCGGCGCTCGATGTAACGGATCATCCGCTCGGCCAGTTCGCGATTGTGCTTTGCGTCGACGTCTGTCGGCGCGAGTTGCAGGGTTTCGTCGTAATAGCGAATCGCCTTGGCCAG
>CAYXEY010000794.1:0-2504 GCA_964464105.1 uncultured Planctomycetaceae bacterium | reverse complement strand
ACACGGGCAGCTCGGGGGCGATCTCGCCAATCAGGTGAAACTTGCCGGCCTTCTCGCCGTGGGGCAGGAAGTCTTTGTCGCGGCCGTCCACCTTGTCGGCGTAGATCGCCTGCAGGCTGTGCAGGGCCGCTCGGAGAGAAAGGCCTGCAGGCGGTGCTTCACGAATTCGCTGTCGGTCGTTTTGAGGCGGCGTTGGAGATTGGGAATCGCGCCTTCGAATGTGCCGCCGAGCTTTTCGGCGCTCGCGTCAGTCGTGCCATTTAGCAGAACATCCCGGATGGGCTGCGGCAGCGATTGCCAGGGCGTGAGCGGGCTGACCTCGAAGGTGGCGCAGAATTCGCGGAGCGTTTTCGCATAGAGCGCGATCATGCGCTTGCCGCCGCGCCGCCAGGGTTCGATTGCGCCCTCCTCGAGCGAGCGTTTCGGATCCGGCACGATGAGGTCGGGGTCGAACTCGGAGACCACGCCGAGTCCGTCGCAGGCGGAACAGGCGCCATGCGGGGAGTTGAACGAAAATAGACGCGGTTCGAGTTCCGGCAGGCTGCGTCCGCAATGGGTGCAGCCGTAGTTTTCGCTGAAGACGAGGTCGGCCCATTTGGCGTTTTCATCGCGTGCCGAGCCGGGGGGCTGATGGGTGACGATGACCATGCCCTCGGAGAGACGCAAGCTGGTTTCGACGGACTCGGTGATGCGGCTGCGCAGATCGGGTTTCACGATGATTCGATCGACCACTGCCTCGATGTCGTGCTTCTTGCTCTTGGTCAGCTCCGGCGCGCTCTTGATCTCATGCACTTCGCCGTCGATGCGCACGCGGACGAAGCCCTCGCGGAGGATGCGGGCCATGACATCGCGGTGTTCGCCCTTGGCGTTACGGATGATCGGCGCGAGCACCATCGCGCGGGATTCGAGGGGTAACGAAAGCACCTGATCCACAATCTGCGAGATGGTCTGATGGGCGACGGGCCGTCCGCAACCGGGGCAGTGGGCGGCTCCCGCGCGGGCATAAAGTATGCGCAGATAATCGTATATTTCCGTGGTGGTGGCGACGGTCGAGCGCGGGTTGGTGCTGCCGGACTGCTGGCTGATGGCGATGGTGGGCGGCAGTCCGGTGATCTGATCGACGTCGGGCTTGCCGAGTTGCTCGAGAAATTGCCGGGCATACGCCGAAAGCGATTCAACATAGCGTCGCTGCCCCTCTGCATAAATGGTGTCGAATGCGAGGCTGCTCTTACCCGAGCCCGAGAGACCGGTGATGACCACGAGTTTGTCGCGGGGGATGTCGAGCGAGACGTTCTTGAGATTGTGGGTGCGAGCGCCGCGGATGCGAATCCAGCGGGACTCGGGGTCAAGCGGAGCGTCGGCGATGGGCGTGTTTTCGGCCATGGCGCAGGGGTTGATGATATCGTGGGGAGACACGGGGGAGAATGCGGTGGAATTGGATGATGCCCCGGCGGCGAATTTCAGATCTGAGATCTGAGATTTCAGATTTCATTTTTGAGATTGGGAGTTTGGGGCTCGATCAACCCACTTCGCGGGTCTCGAAGAGCGCGCCGGCCAGCAGCAGGAAGGCCGCGATGCAGAGAGCTGCGTAGCCGTAGGCGTTGGCCACGTAGGTCCAGGGAATGATGCGGTCTTCGCTCAGGGCGTCGATCATCCAGAACATCTGGAAGTTTGGAATGACCGGATAGAGCCACTCGACGGATGTCTTCACGTATTGCGGGGCGCGGGAGTGGAGGATCTGGTGCTGGTAGTGATCGACGGTCAGGCCGATGCAGGTGGCGAAAATGGAGCCGACGTAGGTGGCGATCATGCCCCAGCGGGTGCTGAGCATGACCGCGATGGAGGTCAGCACGGCAACAGCGCCGAAGACGAGCACGCCGGCCTTGAAGATCTCGGGGCCCTGGTGCTTGCGGGTCTCGATGACCAGGAAGTTGACGTCCTTTTTCCACTGGGCCATGTCGGACAAGTTGATGAGGTAGTCGCGATCGTCGTCATTGATCGGACCGCGGAAGATCTTGTGAACCAGGAGGCCGCGGTTGCCGGTCAGGGTGCCGTGGCCTTCCAACGGTCGAAACTCAACGATGCCGCGCAGCGCTCCCGGCTCCATGACCTCGGGCGGCAGATTGTCCATTGTCTGGGTGATTTCGTAGGACTTGGGCTTCCAGTCCTTGCCGAGGGTGAGCTGGACGGTGATGCCCAGGAGCGACAGCGGCACGATGAGGGTGAGGAAAGCGGGAAGGAAACGCCAGTCAAAGACGTAATTCAGGGCGGTCGCCGCAGCCAGGGCAAAGACGACGGCGATCGGCCCAAAGATGATGACCGTCCAATCGAGGGTGTCGGCCGCAGTTTGCATGACGCCATGTCGCAGCATCATGAATATCGAGGCTCCCGCGAGGAACTGAGCAGCGGCGACCGCAGCCAGCACCCCTAGGTACTTTCCAAGGATGAAGGCGAATCGACCCACCGGCTTGGCGACGGAGGTCAGCACGACTTTTTCCTCGATC
>CAYXEY010000793.1:0-2521 GCA_964464105.1 uncultured Planctomycetaceae bacterium | reverse complement strand
TAAGATCGTTGTCTCACTCAATTCGCTCCAAACGCCCCGTAAATCAATGTCCAAAGCTCAAATCCCGTCATATAAAATGACAGATGACTCTTTCGTCCTCAAACCTACGCCCCCACTTCGCGCAAAGCTGAACTTGCGACGCCAAATCTCGCATGCCCTCTGGCATGCGGTTTGCTCGTAGGTTCCGCGGCCTCGAGAGGGAGGCCCGGTTCGCGGAGACCGCGAGAGTATGTTGCCTCGACCTGCCTGCGGTGCGTTCGCCGCATACGAGACTGACTGACGTTTGCACGCGTTCTTCCATACCGCACGACGCGTGTATTGATCGCCCGGACGTTGTTGATTGGCCCGCCCGTCCGGGCGCGGTTTGAACCTGTGAACGAAGGGAAACGAGGCGCACGCCGTCCAAGGGCATTCCGCGCCTCGATTGAATGGAGATCGAGCTTGAGCAATCATCGCCGCCACGGACGTGGCGTATTACTGATGGGCTTTCATTGCGCAATCGGGACGGTGGGTGTGCTCACGATGGCCCGTCCGTTACATGCCGAAATCGGCGATGTGAACGGCGACGGCGTTGTCAATGGTCGAGACATTTCCTTCTTCGTTGCCACGGCGACAGGTGTCGATACGGATCCGGCGCACCAGGCCGGGGCCGACATGGATGGCAACGGTGTGGTCGGAGTGGCCGATGTTCCTGCATTCATCTCCGTGATCGTTAGTCCCGAGACGGGAATGCCTTCCGGCTGGCAACCGCCCATCGGAATTCCGGCGCCATCTTTCGGCATCGCCGAAACCGTCGAATCTCTTCATGGCAATGTGGGCTTCTTCACCCATTACGTCGATTCGAGCAGCCCCGCCGCGACCGACAGCGCCAATCCGAATGGATCACCCGCCCGTCCGCGTATGTCGATTCCCACGAACGTTGGGCCCGGCAGCGTGGTATCCATTGCCGGAGGAGTCTATCCATCGTCGCTGCTGGTCATCACGGCAGCAGGCACGGCGACCCAGCCGATCATCTATCGCGGGTTGAATCCGGCAACGCGGCCGCTGCTCAAGGGCAAGCTGGCCATTGAAGGAACCGCAAAATATGTCATTGTCGAGAACCTCGCGATCGATCGCGATTATCTGTCGTCCGCGGTGAACATTTCAGGCCCGGCGCATCACATCGCGCTGCGGCACTGCGATATCGCCGATGCCCAGGGCGGCATCCTGATCTACAACGGCGCGACGCAGATCGTAGCCTATGACAATGTGGTGCGCGATTGCGGCGACTTGGCTGCCACGACCGACATCGATGACAACGGCGTGACCGTGGGCGATGCGTCGTACATCTGGATCGTCGACAACACGGTGCATCACGTGGTCGGCTCCGGCATCGTGCTCAACCCCGGCTTCGGCGAGCCCAACAGCGCGATCCACCATGCTTTCATTGGTCGCAATACGGTGCATCACGCCCGGCAATCAGGCCTGTGGAGCAAGCAGAGCATCGACACGGTGTTCTCGCAGAATATCGCCCACGACATCATCGGCACCTCGTGGGCGCAGAGCACCGGCATGGGATACCAGTATGGGCCGGATCGCATGTGGTTCATCGCCAACGAGATTTACAATTGCGATTTCGGCATCGGCAGCGGCAGCAACAATGTGTCCAACCCGGGGCAGGATCAGTACTTCATTGGCAACGTCATTCACGACATTCACAAATCGACTGCCGGGGCCTACCAGCCCAACAGCCCGTGGTCGGCCTCGGCCATCTGCCTGGTCGGCGGCGTGAATCGGTATGTGATCGGCAACACGATGTACGACGTCGATGCCGGCATCAACACGCCCGGATCAGGGCTGATTTCGATCACCAGCAACATCGTCTCCAACGTGACCCAGCCGAATTCGCATCATGTCTTCATTGAGGACGAGACCGGCAACACGAGCTGGAGCATGGCCGCAAATCTGTTCTACCAGGGCGGCAGCGCGGCGAACATTCGCTTCCGCTCGACCAACTACTCCGTGCCGCAGGTGATTTCGCTGCTTGGAAAATGCGCCGGCTGCCTGACGGCCGATCCGCGCTTCGCCAATGTCGTCGCCGACGACGTGCATTTGCTGGCGGGCAGCCCGGCGATCAACACAGGCGTGGACTCGCCGGTGTTCACCACGTTTCAAACCTTGTATGGAATCGATCTGCGGAAGGATTTCGAAGGCACGCCGCGCCCGCAAGGCCCGGCGTTCGACATCGGGGCGTACGAATTCGCACCCTAGCTGCACAATCTGCATGTCGATTGACGCCCGGCGGCGAGCTCGAAACTTGCGCAAGCCCTTGCGCCGGACTTATTGGCGGAACCTGTGTGTTCCTTGCTAACAACGTTCGCTGATCCAGCCTATTTCCCTTAGAATTTTTGGGCTAAGTACTCGGCCTTGAGATTTCCGTTCCGCCATCCTAAGCTCCGATGGCCCACTTCAAATTCTCTACAGTTAAGCACTTACGCGTCAAACAGCCTCTAACAACGATAGAAACTTGTTGATGTTTCTC
>CAYXEY010000792.1:0-2527 GCA_964464105.1 uncultured Planctomycetaceae bacterium | reverse complement strand
ATCCGCTGGGCCGCCCGCTCGACGACAAGGGAGTCATCGATTCCAACAATCGTTGGCCGCTCGAATACAAAGCGCCGGGCATCGCCGAGCGTCAGCCGGTCAACGAGCCGCTGCAGACCGGTGTCAAGGCCATCGACAGCATGATTCCCATCGGCCGCGGACAGCGCGAGCTGATCATCGGCGACCGCAAGACCGGCAAGACCGCCGTCGCGATCGACACGATCATCAACCAGCGCGGCACCGGCGTGATCTGCGTGTACGTCGCGGTCGGGCAGAAGGAATCGACCGTCGCCGGCCTCGTCGAGCGGCTCCGCGAAAAGGGCGCGATGGATTACACCATCGTCGTCTCCGCACAGGCCAGCGACTCGGCTCCGCTGCAATACATCGCACCGTATTCCGGGTGCGCGATGGCCGAATACTTCATGTACACCCAGGGCAAGGCAACCCTGTGTGTGTATGACGACTTGTCCAAGCAGGCACAGGCGTATCGCCAGTTGTCGCTGCTGCTGCGACGCCCACCCGGTCGCGAGGCTTATCCCGGCGACGTGTTCTATCTCCACAGTCGCCTGCTGGAGCGATCCTGCAAGCTGGCCCAGCGCCGCGCGATCGTGCCCAAGGGTTCGGCCTTCAAGGCAGGCGGCGTCAATGGCAAGACCTATGTCGGCGTGCCAGGCAAGCATCAAGCTGAGCATGATCTGAAAGACCATGCCAATCACGAAATCGCAACCGATCCGACCTCGGGTGGTTCGCTGACGGCGCTGCCGGTCATCGAAACACTGGAAGGCGAAGTGTCGGCCTACATTCCGACCAACGTGATTTCGATTACCGACGGACAGATCTATCTCGAGCCCGATCTGTTCTTCGCCGGCATTCGGCCCGCGATTAACGTCGGCATCAGCGTCAGCCGCGTCGGCGGCAACGCCCAGATCAAGGCGATGAAGAAGATCGCCGGTTCGCTGCGACTTGACCTTGCGGCCTATCGCGAGCTGGAGGCGTTTGCCCAGCTCGGTACCGAACTCGACGCGGCGACCCAGCGGCAGCTCGATCGCGGCGCCCGCATGGTGGAACTGCTCAAGCAGGGCCAGTATACGCCGTTCCACGTGACCGACCAAGTGGTGAGTATCTTCGCCGGCTCGCGCGGCTTCCTGGACGATGTTCCGATCGCGAAAGTCGCGCCGTTTGAGAAGGAACTGCACAAGCATGTCCGCGATGAGTTTCCTGAAGTCTGGAAGGAACTGACAGACAAGAAGGTGCTTGACGACGCAATGGAAGCGCGGTTGAAGGAAATCGTCGGGAACTTCAAGAGCCGATTTGCAAAATAATTCAAGGCTGAAAGCCAATGGGAAATGCACGGCAAATCGTAAAACGCCGCAAGGCGGTTACGAACATCCGCAAGATCACGAAGACGATGCAGCTCATCGCGACTGCGCGCTTTCAGCAGGCGTTTAATCGCGCGACGGCGACCAAGCCCTACACCGAGATGATCTCGAAGCTCGTCGGTGAGCTGGCCGCCGCGGCCGGTGGGCAGGTTGAGCATCCGCTCATGCGAGAGAATCCGGATGCACCGGGCGAGGCGCTTCTGGCGATCAGCTCAAACCGCGGTTTGTGCGGGGGATACAACTCACGTGTGCTGAGCGTGGGCGTTGAGTTTGTGCGATCCCACCCCAGCGATACACGCGAAGTCACCATCGTCGGCAAGAAGGGCGTCAACTATTTCAAATTCCTGCGGCGCAAGATTCACCGGGGGATCACGACAATTGACGATCGACCCCGCTTCGAGCAGGTCGAGCCGCTGGCGGCGGAATACATGCGTCGCTACATCGCTGGCGAACTGCGAAGTGTGCACGTTGCCTACATGCGGTTTATCTCAACCGGCAGGCAAGTGCCGGAGGTCATGCAGTTGCTGCCGCTGGCAAAGATTGACAGCGCGGCGGACGCGGCCAAAACAAAGACAAACGTTGAATACGACTTCTCGCCGGAACCGGCCAAGTTGCTGGATAGCCTGCTGCCGCAGACCGTGAAGGTCCGACTTTATCAGTGCTTCACAGACGCGGCTGTGAGCGAACAGGTGGCACGAATGGTCGCCATGAAGGCCGCAACAGATGCCGCCGGCGACATGATAAAGCAATTGACAAGAGACTTTAATCGCGCACGACAGTCACAAATCACCCTCGAGCTGCTCGATATCGTAGGCGGCGCTGAGGTCATGAAATAGTACGAAACTGCAATTTCGCAGAAGAACGCATGGAGTCGGAAATGGTCGCTCAAGCAGGAAATGTCGGCAAAATCACCCAGGTCATCGGCTCCACGCTTGATGCCGAGTTTTCGGGCAGCAATCTGCCCAAACTCTACAACGCCCTTAAGGTGAAGGTGGACCGATTGGTCGGCACCGAGACGGTCCAGGAAACCCTGGTCTGCGAGGTCGCACTGCACCTGGGCGGCGGCCGCGTTCGCGCGGTGGCTTTGGGCACACCCGACGGCCTCAAGCGCGGTGATGAGGTAACCGACACCGGGTCGCCCATTACGG
>CAYXEY010000791.1:0-2530 GCA_964464105.1 uncultured Planctomycetaceae bacterium | reverse complement strand
CTAGCGCAAAAAGTAACCGGCCGCGCGGCAAGGCGACGAAGGAGCCACGGCGAGAGCGGTCCGGTCGACTTCCCGGTCAGGCATACCTGGCTATCGCATAGAGTGCGGCTGGGACAAAGACCAGTGCGACCGTTACGGTGAAGCAGCCGCGGCCGGACGTCTTGGGATTGCCACGATGGGGCCGGGCGGCGCGGTCTGGGTTGTCGCGCAACCATTGGCGGTGGCATGAGTCGCAGAAAAGACGCTTGACTCCGGATCGCCAAGCATCTTCCGTTCTTTGAGAGTATCGAGCCACGATGCCGCATCGGCCGCACTTGAACGTCGTGGTCGGAGGTCGCTTGGGCCGAAAGAACAGGCCGACGATTCCGGCAAGCACCAAGAGTGCGGCAATTGTCGCGATCGTTGTCTCGGGCGACGGCATATGCGCGTATGCCTAACAGGCTGTTGAAATTCGGTTTTCGGTGGAGAAATGGACCGAAATGCGTACCTCTCCAACCCCTCTCGACCGAAAAGAATCGCGTATGCGCCGTTCTACGAGGTTGATGTGGCGTAGTGCGGACGCGAAGATTCGAATTTCAACAGCCTGCTAACGAATTAGGCCGCGCCGCGAAGCGGCGTCGGCTTGAATGAATTGTTAGCCCAGCGCTGCGAAGGACTCATGGTAAGAAACTACACCGGAAGGAAGCGAGCCGCTAAACAGAATGGCCTGAAAATACTCTGGCAGCACCTCTGGCAGGACAAGCGACGGCTCCGCTTTGAAACCAAAGCGGGAATAGTAGTCGGGCTCTCCCAGAACTACGCAACCAGAAGCACCCAACGCACGCAGTTCAGCGAGAGCTTGCTCCATGAGTTGAGCGCCAATCCCCTGTCCCTGGTAGTTCGGTGCAACAGAAATTGGCCCGAGTCCCAGCCACCCAGCCGTACCGTCAGAAATGGTGACGGGCGAGATAGCGACATGGCCAATGACGGCGCCATGGTCGTCTGCGACAAGCGAGACCGATAGCTGCCCAGCGTTGCGAAGCGCGGTGACAATGAATTGCTCTGTATGGCTGGTGTGAGCAGCATTCTGAAACGCGGCAGCCGTCACAGCCTCAATGGCGGCGACATCAGTGGATGTTTCTTTGCGAATCCGAATGCTCATGATGTTTGACGGGAGGGCGAACGGCCCTCGCCCTGCGTGAACGACGCGGCTACCACCGCGCCGTCATCGCCATCGCCGCCAAGAACGCCCGCATCCTCTGGGCGCTACTGGCCAGGGAAGCCCACTTCGTCCCGGTCCACTGACCGGATTCCCGCAACCCACTTCAACTTCCCTCGACTGCGAGCGTCAACGCTATTGCTGAACAGGTCAGACCGGCGCGCGGACACCCCGATTAACTTGCAGGCCGCCTTCGAGGCCGACTAACGAATTGGGACCGCACGCGCGGCTGGTTATGCTGGCCCGAGCGACTTCGATCGCTCATCACGAGGCCGTTTAGAGATCTGCAGTCTGCCCCTTCAGCTCAGCAACAAAACGCTTGCAAAGAGGGAAGTCCTTAGAGAAAGGTAACCGGCGCGCAAGAGGCGGGCGAAGCCCCGCCGAGGCGCGTCCGCGTTGACCGCAGGGTTAGCAGGCTGTTGAAATTCGAATCTTCGCGTCCGCACTACGCCACATCGACCTCGTAGAACGGCGCATACGCGATTCTTTTCGGTCGAGAGGGGTTGGAGAGGTACGCATTTCGGTCCATTTCTCCACCGAAAACCGAATTTCAACAGCCTGTTAGGCATCTCTACGCAGCAAGCCGCGTAACCCGAAGACGTTTGCGCGCCTGCTCGGCATGCCAAAGATCGAACTGCGTCTGCTGATTGAGCCAACTCTCAGCGGAGGTGTCGAACGCAATCGAGAGGCGAACGGCCATCTCGGGGCTGATGCCGGCACGGCCGTTCAGAATCGAAGACAAGGTCTTGCGACTTACGCCCAGTGCCGCCGCCGCCTCGGTGACACTTACGCCCAAAGGTTCGAGGCAAAGCGACTTGAGAATTTCGCCGGGGTGGGGCGGGTTGTGCATACGCATGGCAGTTGCCTTCAGTGATAGTCTTCGTAGTCGACCACTTCCGCATCCGGGCCGACGAACCGAAAGGTGATGCGCCAGTTGCCGCTGACCCAAACTGCCCAGGTACCTTTCCGTTCCCCTTTCAGGGGATGAAGCCGAAGGCCAGGAAGGCCCATGTCCTCGGCCTTCGCCGCTGCGTTGAGGCGGCCAAGAATCGAACGCAGTCGGTCGGCGTGGGCTGACTGGATCCCGGCTTTGGAGCCGGTCTCAAAGAACTTGGCCAAGCCCTTGTGCTTGAAGCTCCGGATCACGAGGCACAGTGTAACCTATAACGTTACGGTTGACAAGATGCCTAACGAATAATAGGGACTTCCCCGTCGCGGTCACGGCATCGAGGTGCCAGGATTGAAGTGTCGATGTTCAATCTGAAACCGGAGGGGAAGTGAACCGCCCCGGGTTTTCAGGAGAGCTCCGGGTTTGAGTCAGGCCGCCATCGG
>CAYXEY010000790.1:0-2542 GCA_964464105.1 uncultured Planctomycetaceae bacterium | reverse complement strand
GATGCCGCGGCGGTCCTTCTCGCTGAGGATGAGCCGCTTGACCACGACATGGTTGATGACCTTCTTCCAGTCGCCGTCGTAATGCTTCATGAGGTCGTCGTAGACGCGGCGGCAGAAGGGATCGAGATCGCCTTCGAGGATCACCCTTCGCTCGGGCGGCTGGCTCTCGTTCAGCATGGCCAGCACGTCTTTCCGCGCCGCCGCCGGGATGAGCTTGAGGGGCTCTTCGTGCATCGGGCAGGAATGCGGCTCGAGGTGCTGGTCGCCGGCGTCGGGCAACTTCCAATAAAACGTGTACATCGCGCCTTCATCGAGACGCGAATAGTGCTCCAGCCCCTTCTTCAGCAAGCGAGCCATCGTCGATTTGGCCGAGCCAACGGGTCCGTGAAGTAGCAGGATGCGGTGCTCGGTGCCATAGCCGCAGGAGGCGGACTTGAGGAAGTCGACCAGGTGCATCAGCGGCTTCTCAAGGCCGTAGATGGCATCGTCGCCGTTGCCGATGGGGTCGCTGAAAAACTTGTAGCGGATGAAGTCTTCGCGAAACTTGGTGTAGCGCTCCGAGCCGAAGTGCAGGATCATGTCGTAGATGCGCTGGAAGGCGTTCCGCGCCACCCGCGGATCCTTGGTCACGATTTCGAGGTATTCCTCAAACGTTCCTTCCCAATTCTCGTCGCGGAAACTCTGGGTATCGATCTTCTTGTCGACCAGGTCGAGAATTGCATTCCGCGTCGCCATGTCTGCCTCCCGCATCAAACCGGTGCGGCGATCGTCGCCGGGCCCGGGTCATCCTGCCTATTCATCGGCTCGCACCGATCCGCTTCGTCAGGATCATACGGCGCGAACGCCGCCATTTCCTGCGCATGGGATGCGCAGCCGCAACCGCGCGGGTGATTATGCCGCGCGATTCCCGCGAATGCACGCGCAATATGCGACAATTGTTTCGCCACTTTTTACGCCGGCCCCTGTACCAGAAGGCGTGACGCTCGGCCTGAGAATCCGATCATATTCCTGGGTGAATCATGGATTTCCTCAAACTCGTTCTATTTGAAAGCCCGACCTGGCTCGGCGCGGTGTGCTTCTGTCTTTTTGCGATCGTGCTGCTCCTGCGCCCGCGAATGACGGATTACGCCCGGGCACGGAGCTTTCCCGCGCTGATCGCGGTCATCCTGGGTTTGATCCTGATGCAGTGGCTCGTCGTCACCGATCGGGAGGAGATCCTCGCCCAGCTTGATGCCTTCGTGGCCGGCGTTGAGGCTGAGAATCGTGCAGCGATCGCGGAGGTCATCGATGAGAAGTATGACGCCGAAGGGATGGACCGAGAGGGATTTCTGGAGTTCCTGACCGATTCGCTTGAACGCGTGGACATCTTCGACACCCGGCTGCGTCGCCGTGACATTACCGTCGATGGCGATTATGCCGATCTCGATCTCGGCGCTGTCGCCACAGTGCGAATCAGGGCAGGCGCTGGCGAGATGCACACGGGTCGCTGGAGACTTAGCTGGCGGCACACCGACGACTGGCGCATCGTCGCTCTCATGCCAGTCGAGATAGACACGATTAAATTCACCACGCTTCAGCAAGTACGCGGGCAGATTCCGTAGTGTGCCGAGGGTTCTCTTGTTGATAGCGACCGCCCGGTCCCAAGCCCGGGGATCCTATCGCAATCAACTCCAACCGCGCGGATCGCGCGCGCTCGACGGGGCCACGAATGCGAGCAGAATGATCCCCAGTCCCAGCCCCACCGCGACAAGCGGATTGCCCGCGATCAGTATGTAACCAGGAAGGCGGCGAAGGGTGTCATCCGGGACATCGAAGCCGACGAAGGCGTTCAGCCCGCCGAGTGCGGCGAGCACGGCCCCGAGCACGATTGAACTCATTCGAACAAAGCCGAACATCCGCGCCTCTCCCGAGGGCATATCGCCCTCTGAGAACGGTCAGATTGCACAGCCTCCACGATAAGGATACGAAACGTGGCAAAATGCATGAGATGCGTGGATCTGTACGCGTCCGGTATTGAGAATTCGATTTTGAAGGCTGGAGCGCGGGGCCAACGTCCGGTATGTGGAGTGCACTCGGTGGCGGCGCCGCGCCGTGCCGTCGTAATTGATGTAGTCCGCTGAAAGCCATACGCTGCGCGGGCTTGTCAACCGCGAGTCGACTCTGATATCCGTCGCACCTGGAGTTTCGCATGGCCTCTCCTTCCCAAAGCGGCGACTCCGCAATTCTCGATTACTCCGTGTTGCCGGCAGAGCACCGGGGCGAAGCGCCACGTCTGCCGGATGATGCGACACCTGAACAACGCGAGGCCCATTGGTACAAGCATGTGTACCAGGGCGACCGCATGCCGCAGCTCACCTTGCGCGCTGTCATCATGGGCGGCTTCCTCGGCATGCTCATGTCGATTTCGAACCTCTACACCACGCTGCAAGTGGGCTGGTCGTTCGGCGTGGCCATCACCGCGTGCGTGCTTTCGTTCGTCATCTGGAATGCGATGCGGATGGTCTCGGGCAACCGGCTCACGCCGATGTCCATCCTCGAAAAC
>CAYXEY010000789.1:0-2544 GCA_964464105.1 uncultured Planctomycetaceae bacterium | reverse complement strand
CTCCTTGCACTTGGCGATGTCGCGCGTGCCCGCGGTATGGCTCAGGTGGCCAAGGCCCCCGTGTTGCCTCACGTAATTTTGTTACCGGATGCCTCACCAACGATGTTACCGGCGGGCCCGGATGTGCCACGTGATCACGCTGCCGCTCCCGAGCCGACGTCCTGAGTAGAGTCCCGCAGCTCGCAGATCAACCTCTGAATGGCTTCCCGGCGCCAGATCTGCAGACGCCGCCGCAGCGTACGCAGATGACTGCGACTATACATTCCAGGGTAACGCGCTTGGAATTCGGTGAGGAGTTCCACAGCCGTTTGGTCCGGATGCTCTTGCAGCCATTGAACCATCTCTGGCCAGTGAGCCGTGCAGCTCTGGCGACCGGGACCACGACCGCGAGGCTTGTGGCTGAAGCGGCGGTATTCGGGTCGCCCGATCACGACGCCGCGAGCTCGCGCATCCTGACGCCACTGTTGCACGCGCTTGGCCAGACGAGTCACGTGCTTCGGATGAAAACGTCCTGGGAACTGGATGCAGAGTTCGTCGAACAGTTGCGCGGAGGTGATATTCGGAAACCCTTCGAGGCGGCGGCACACCAGTGGCCAGATCATCGTGAAGGCGTGGTAAACGGGCTTGCCGGGTTCGGCATAGATCAGCCGAGGCCGCTCAGCAATCTGCTTGGCCGGAGCGGCAGGCGATGTCTGGGCAAGCGGTTGAGTAACAGTCGTAAGTACCGTAGTGCTCTCAGGCATTTGTGCAACATCGGACCGAACCACGGCTTGCAGGCTGCGCAGATAGCGCGGCCTGGCGTCTGCGGAAAACGTTGGACGGACCTCGCCCGTCCGCCACGCGCTGGCAAGACTGGCCACGAAGCCCGAGATATCCGGTGCTTCGGGTATTGCGTTGGGAAGGCTGTCCCCATCAGCGAGCGTCACCAGATACGCCTGAACGGCGCGTATCTCCTCCAGGAGCTTCAGCGGGTCCAGGGCGCCGGCCACCTCGCGTAGCTTGATTTTAGCGGCCTCTGGGAGGCTCTCCGCCTGCAGCAGCCGTTCGCAAGGGGTCTGCGGAGGATGGTAGCGCTTGGACACCTGAGTGCCCTGGCGGTGCTTCTCCGCGAGCTTGAAGGAGGGTTGGAAGAAGTTCACGAAGAGGCGCGAGGCGCCGTACAGTCGCGTGATCGCCTGCGCGGCGGCAATGCCCTGGAAACGGCGGTAGCCGAGGAGCTTGCGTACGACCGCACCGTTCTTCTGTTCGATCCAGGCCTGGTCGTTCTTGCGATAGGGACGGGAGCGAGTGAGTTCGATTCCGCGGCTGAGACAGTATTGGATCAGAGACTCGTTCACAAACTCTCTGCCGTTATCCACGTCCAGCGCGCGAAGCGCAAAGGGCAAGCCCTGGCGAATCCGTTCAAGCGTCTCAACGACCAGGCCACTCTCGCGAACCACCAGCGGCGCAGCCTCGGTCCAGCCGCTGGCGATATCGGTGAGCACGAGGCTGTTGACGTAGCTGCCACGGTTGACCTCGCCGCAATGTGCGACCAGATCCATCTCCATGCTTCCTGGTGGCGGTTCGTTCCAGTCCGCGAAAGTACGCACCGGTACGCGCTGGCGCGCCGCAGGCATAGGGCGGCGGGCCCTCTTCAGGCGTGTCGCACTACGCGGCACTCGCAGCAGCCGATCGATCGTCGACGCGCTCATTGCCAGGACCTTTTGGCGTATCGACTCAGCGAGATGTAGATGCCCATTGCGCTCCAGGGCAGGCAACAGAATCGGCAGCAATGCGCGCAGGCGTTTCCCGCAGACCCGATCAGAGGCCTCCCACAGCACGATCAGCGCAGCCCGCGCCGCCTCGTCATACAGCGATGGACGCGCACGGACCTGTCGTCTCCTGACGGTCGGATCAGCGTTCAGCGCTCGAATCGCCGACTTCTGGTGGTAGCCGGTCGCGGCGATGAACTCGTCGAGGATCTTGCGCTTCTGATCGCCGGTCGCCGATCGATAGCGTGCGCGAATGGCGTTCGCTAACTCGGCGCGCGACTGGTGCGTCATCCTGGTGTCCATAGCGCCTCCCAGTGGATGGAGGCGGCATGGTGACACCCGGACTCACCAGTAGCACTTAACGTGAGGCAACGACTCAGTTCGGTAACAATCTTGCTGAGGCAACGCGGGTGGGGGAGTTTGGGTGGCCGCCCGGGACGAAGTGGTCATCTTCGATCACCCGAACCAGGAACGGTATCCCGGACAGAAGGTCTCTGTTGTCCTTATCGAGGGTTACGCGTACCTGGTTCCCTTTGTCGAGTCGGAAGCGGAGATCTTCCTCAAGACAATCATCCCGAGTCGCAAGGCGACAAGACAATATATTGGTGAATCAGATGAGTAAACTGAGCCCAGAGGAGAAGGAAGTCCTCGATGCGTTCGAATCCGGACAGCTGAAGCGGGTCAAGAATCAGCGTCAGGAACTCGCGCGGCATCGAAAGGCTGCGGCGGCTACCTTTGTCAGAATCATCAGCGCACGGCCGGTAACCCGGCGAGAGGCGGAGGCCTACTCAGA